>NZ_JAEMUC010000069.1:0-39254 GCF_018342455.1 Neochlamydia sp. AcF95
ATATGATTAAGTAAATATAAACTCTAGAAATTATTTTATTTATCACAAAGTAATTGATAACCCCCGTGACCGCTTACATAAAAACAGTAAATTTTGCAAAATGTTGAGCAAGCTTTCTAATATTAGTGCCATTTCCATAAAATTTTTTTTCTAGCGCTAATAAAACTTTGGCTTCATTTTCAACAATAATCTCCTTAAATGAAAATTCTTTTTTCAATTCTTCAAAATAAAAATTTAAATTATTTTTAAGTATTTGATGATAGCAATTTCCTGATGGAATAGGGCCAAAAGGAATGACATCCATTCTACTTAATAGCTCGGGGGAATAGCTATTTCCTTCAGGATAAAGCTGATTTTGCTTTCTAAATAATTCACAAATTTTTTCAATGTTCATTTTTTGTTGGAAAGCGCGCAGAATGCAATCTTGATATAAATTAGAAGTGTTAATAATGATGCAGTTCTTAAGAGAGTAAATAATGCTTACATTTTTGTTCTCCCTATCATTAATGCGTTTAGTATACTGCCCCTTATACATGCCTACATCAAAGATCGTAAGGAGGGATTGTTTAACTTTAGAATGAGCCTTTTCAAATTCATCTAACAATATTAGTATGTTTTCCACTTCATATTGCTCGGTAGATTCATCACTGCTTAAAAGTGTCGGCTTGCATTTATCTAATTCTTTTGCAAAAAAAGGCTTATCATCCGAGCCTAAAATACCTGCGCCTGATCCAAAAAAATTAGAAACAGTATATTCACTTTGATACTGATTCATAGGAAAAAAAATATATTTTCTTTTATACTCAGCTGCTGCCTTTGCAAGAGCTGTTTTTCCTACCCCCGTTGGTCCAACAAATATGAATACATGATTTCCTTCTTTTTGTTTTTTTAATGCAGTAGCTAGTAGAGTAGCCGCCTGGTCTTGACCTACTACACTTTGCTTTAATTTCTGTAAGATTTGCGCATAAGGGTCTGGCTTTAACTTTTCTTTTTGTACACTCTGCACTATTTTTTCGTTTATGAGAGTGCGAGCCACGCTTGGATAAAGCTTTATAAAATTATCTCTAATATGTTGGGTCGTTGAGTTTATTTCTAAGCACGTTACTTTCCTAAAATATTTTAAAGCTTCCCCTGGAGGATTTTCGCCTAATTGATGAGGCGCTAATTGAAATTGCGTAGGGCTGTTCTGCTGTTGAGGGTCTCCTAAATAATCCATAAGAGCTTTGAAAGCTAGCTCCTCATATAATTTTTCATTAGATATTTTTTTTAAGGTGGCTACTTCAGGCATCAGTTCATTAATATACGCTATTAATGAAGAAGAGATCATGCTATCAAAATCATTAATCATTTTTTTCTCCTGGCAATAGTATGGTTTTTCTCAATTGGGAACATTATTTAAAGAATCTTTTTTAAATATTATCATAAAAATTTCAGCAATTCCCGCAAATAAAAATTTTAACTTTATTTACAGCTAATCTTAAGGTTTACTTATCTAAAAGCAAAAGGATACCTTAAGTTTTAAGCTTTCTTTGCCGAAGTTAATATTTAGTTTAAAGTTAAGAATTTCTACACGCAAGGGTTCAAAAGGCACTTTCAAGCTTTTTTGTTAAGAAGTATTCGGAGTAAGCCTTGCTCCTTTAAATCCATAGGCAATTGAGTGGTAAAGATCTTCCCAGGTATCGATAAAGTAAGAGACAAAAAAAGCCCATATTAGCATCCATAAGCTACTTCTTGAACCAGCTTTTTTGAGGGCAGCTAAAAACATACTGCAGCAGCGCTGTTGCACTTGATCGATCAGCAAAGCTAGCATCATACCTCACCTTACGCGCTGATGAGTTGAAAAAATTATTCTGAGGGTATATTTTTTTTTGAAAAGAGGAGAAAAAAATGAAACTTGATCTTCATGAGATTTATACAGATTATCTTATCAGCCAAAACCAACAAGCAACAGCCACTGGGCTATCTAATCTTTTAGATGGCCAGATTAGCCACGAGAAAATCACCCGTTTTCTTAACCACAATCTAAGAGGATTGAAAGAACTATGGCAGTATGTTAAAAAGCAAGTGCACCATCTAGAACAAGATATAGGAGGTGTATTGATTATTGATGATACGATAGAGATTCAATCTTATTTATCTTATAATTTAGCTTTAGCACAGATGAGCTGGAAAAGCCCTTTAAATTTATATTTATTAAAAAAATTGCAGAAAAAATTAATAAAGAAAGGAGCAAGCTTATCCCATACAACAATTTTTTTAGTGTAAAACACGACTTAAATATTTTTTTAAAAATTCTCTTATAACAATCTTATCTTATTAAATAAATCACCCAAAAATATGTTAGGCACAAGCAAAAGTTTTACTTGTACTTCTGGCTAAAGCTACTTTTTAGCTAAAAATAAGAGTGTTTACATGGAGATTATTAATGCACAGGTTCAAACTAAAACCCGTACCTACATGAAGATAACTACAGTCTACGGCCTAACGGCCGCTAAGCTTTAGCTAAAAAAACTTAAGATAAGGATTGCTTGCCGAAAGGCTGTCCTACTGGATAAATCTAAACGAATCTACCCCAAAATCCCTATTCAATGTATAGTATTTTTAGTTAATTTGGGGTAGTAAGCATGGATCATAAGCACATCATTTTAAAAAAAGTCAAAGTTCATAATCTTAAAGCCGTGGATTTACAGCTTAATACCAATGAATTAATAGTTTTTAGCGGAGTTTCTGGATCAGGAAAATCTTCTCTTGCCTTTGATACCATCTATATGGAAGGGCAAAGACGCTATGTAGAATCCCTTTCTACCTTTGCAAGACGCCAATTAGGCGAAATGGCCAAACCTGACCTTGAGCATGCCTCGGGAATTTCTCCTACTATCTCTATAGAGCAGAAAACCGCAGGCCGTAACCCACGTTCAACAGTGGGAACGATGACAGAAATATACGATTATCTAAGAGTATTGTATGCTCGCGTGGGTGTCCCCCATTGCCCAGTCAGTGGAGAACCTGTAGCCCCTCAGAGCAGGGAAAGAATTATCAAATCTATCCAAAGCCTTCCTTCCAATACTAAGCTCATTGTCCTAGCCCCTTATGCTAAAGCTAAAAAAGCTGAGTTTAAAGAAGATTTTCAAGACCTCATGCGCAAAGGGTTTACAAAAGCACGGGTGGATGGAAAAATTGTTACTTTACAGCATGAATGGGGTTTAGATGGTAGCGTTTCTCATGATATCGACGTAGTCATTGACCGTCTTGTCATAAACATTGAAAACAATTCGCGCATTGCTGAGGCTATTACTGCAGCCTTAGATTTAGGAAATGGAGTCTGCAGTATATTGGATGTACAAACAGACGAGGAAAAGCTTTTTTCTACGCATGCTTATTCCCCTAAATCAGGGCTCTCTTATTCCTCCTTAGAGCCGCACGATTTTTCTTTTAACAGCCCCTCAGGAGCTTGCTCAAGCTGCAATGGATTAGGTATTGTCAATGAATTTGACTTAGAACAAATTATGGATCCAAACCTTAGTATCGCTCAAGATTGTTGTAGCATTGCAAGCTCTTACCAAACAGTACGTTATGGTAACATCTATAACAATCTAGCGAATATGCATAGCTTTAGCGTCCATACTCCTTGGAAAAAGCTGTCTGAAAAAGCTAAGAAAGTTTTTCTTTACGGGGTGGAAAAGAAGTGGACCAGAATGCATTTTGTTCATCCTATTACTGGGGCAAAGTGGGTAGATAATGTTCAATGGAAAGGCGTCTTGCATGAAGCGCATACCCGCTTTGCTGAAGCTAAAAGCGATTCCTATCGCAGCAAAATGCTCAAGCTTATGCATACGCAAAGGTGTCCTGCTTGCAATGGTGAACGCTTAAAACCCTATCCTGCTGCGACCCTACTCAATGGCAAGCGTATTAGCCAATTAGCAGCTATGACTATTGCTGAGTGCTACGAATTTTTTAGCAATCTTCCCCTGTCTGCTCAGGATGAGCTAATAGCTGCTGAGTTAATCAAGGAGATTCGTGAGCGTTTACAATTTTTGATTGAAGTGGGTTTACATTATTTAAATTTGGACAGAACAGCGCCTACGCTTTCGGGAGGAGAGGCTCAACGCGTACGTCTAGCCTCTCAAATTGGCTGCGGATTAGTAGGTATTACTTACGTTTTAGATGAGCCTTCAATTGGCTTGCATCCCCGTGATAATAAAAAGTTGATAGCTACGCTTAAACGTCTCCGCGATATGGGTAATACCGTCATCGTGGTAGAGCATGACGAGGAAACCATTTGGGAAGCTGATCATATTGTAGACTTTGGGCCTGGGCCAGGTACACGAGGAGGTGAAATCGTCTACAAAGGTGATGTTAAAGGCTTGCTAGAAAGCGAAAAATCTCTTACAGGACGCTACCTATCGGGAAGATTAGCCATTACCATTCCTAAAAAGCGTCGAAAGATAAAAAAAGACCATCTCTTGATAAAAGGAGCTACTCATCACAATTTAAAAAATGTAGATGCTAAAATACCTTTAGGAATTTTCATTGCTGTAACGGGCGTCTCCGGCTCTGGAAAATCTTCACTTATCACCGATATTCTCTATCCTGCCCTATCGAATGCACTCCATGAAAGCGAATATCCTGTAGGCCGCCATAAAGAAATCGTAGGAATAGATAAAATTGACAAAGTAATTGCTATTGATCAATCGCCTATTGGGCGCAACCCTCGTTCCAACCCCGCTACTTATATCAAACTTTTCGATGATATTCGCGATTTATTCACCCAATTACCTGAAAGCCAAGCACGTGGATATAAGCCGGGAAGATTTAGCTTTAATGTCAAAGAAGGCTCTTGCCCTCAATGTGGGGGCATGGGCATGGTGAAAATTGATATGGATTTCATGGAAGATGCTTGGATAGATTGCCCGCTTTGTAAAAAAAGGCGTTTTGATCAAGAAACCCTTTCAGTTCTTTACAAGGGTAAAAGTATTTATGATGTGCTAGAGATGGAGGTCATCGAAGCATTAGAATTTTTTGCTAATATTCCTTCCATCTACCATAAACTACAAACACTGCAAAAAGTGGGAATGGAATATATTAAGCTAGGCCAGTCATCCACGACTTTATCAGGTGGAGAAGCGCAACGTATCAAATTAGCTAAAGAGCTTGCCAGGCCTACCGCAGGACACACTTTCTATATTTTTGATGAGCCTACAACCGGCCTTCATTTTCATGATATTAAGCATTTATTGACAGTGCTGCAAGAACTTGTAGACCGTGGTCATACTGTCTTAGTCATTGAGCATAATATGGATATTGTCAAAACGGCAGATTGGATTATTGACATAGGCCCTGAAGGAGGAATTCAAGGAGGAAAAATCTTTGCTGTAGGCACACCTGAGCAAATCGCTCGTTTAGAGAGCCCTACAGGCCGTGCTCTCCAAGAGATCTTGCATCATGATATAGCCGAACGTCTCACCCAAGCTGTGCAAGCCTCTAAGCATAATCTTATCCACTATAAAGAACGTCAAAAACATTTTATCAAAGAAATTACTGTAACGGATGCGGAGCAAAATAATCTTAAAAGCATTTCATTGAGTATTCCGCGTGAAAAAATCACTATATGTACCGGCCCTTCGGGGTCAGGAAAAACCTCTTTAGCCTTTGACACTATCTATGCCGAAGGACAAAGACGCTATATCGATTCCCTTTCACCTTACGCACGCCAATTTGTTAAGCAAATGCCTAAGCCTAAGGTAGGTTATGTAGGAGGACTTTCACCCGCTATTGCTATTGAGCAAAAAGCACACGCAGGTAATCCTCGCAGCACAATTGGTACTATGACCGAGTTGTATGACTATCTGCGTATCCTTTATGCCCGCATGGGAACGCCTCACTGCCCCGAAACAGGTGAGGTGATTAAAGCGATCAGCAAAGATCATGTAGTAGATCGTGTGATGAACTATCCTTTAGGAGAAAAGATCCAAGTTTTAGCTCCTATTGAAGGGAAAAAAAATGAACGATTTGAAGAAGTTATCTCTCGCCTTCAACGGCAAGGTTTCCTACGCGTGCGCCTAAATGGTGAATTTTTTGATCTAGACCAAGAAGGCCTTAGCTTAGCTTTCGATCGTAAACGCAAAAATGAGTTATTATTGGTTATCGACCGCTTAAAGATCAATCCTACGATTAAAAACCGCTTAGCAGAAGCAGTAGAGACAGCTACCCATATAAGTGGTGGCAAAATTGTTATTCTTCGCGAAAACCAAAAAGATGTTTTTTTCAATTTAGCATTTGCCGTAGAAAGCACAGGAAAATCTTATCCAGAAATTACTCCTCATACCTTTGCTTTCAACAATGCTGAGGGAATGTGCCCGGAGTGCTTAGGTTTAGGATATCAATATGGTGCTAATTTAATACAAAAGCCAGAGATTATGGAGCAATCTGTGGCCGGCCTGATGTATTATCTATGGCAAGATCTTTATAACGCTGCTGCCTTTGCTTGGGTAGCAGCATTTTTGGAAGCAGAGGGTATTGATCTGCTTGCTCCTCTTTATATGCTACCTACTAAACAGCTCCACCTGATTTTAAATGGCTCTCCGGAAGATAAGTGGTACACCGCTACAAACGGTTTAAAATTTCGCTGGATAGGAATCAACCATGTATTAGCAAAGGCGGGGCGCAGTGCACAATCTCAACTACGCGAACTTATTACGCCTCTTTTGGAAGAGCATAAATGCATTTCATGCCAAGGAGATAGACTCAACGCTTTGGCCCGCCATGTGACTATTCAAGGCCTATCTATTAGCAAATTATGTAGTCTGCCTGTGGATAACTCTCTTAATTTCATTGAAAAACTTGTCATTAATCAACAGGATAATAAAATTTTGGAAGAAGTTCACCTTCAACTTCTCAATAGATTACGCTTTCTAGCTGCAGTAGGTCTAGGCTATATAGCCTTAGATCGGCCGGCTCCTACTTTAAGTGGCGGCGAGGCACAGCGTATTCGCCTGGCGCGCCAATTAGGAAGCGGGCTAACAGGAGTATTGTATGTTTTAGATGAGCCTACCATCGGCTTACATCCAAGGGACAATGAACGCTTAAATCTAGCCCTCGAACAGCTTAAGGAACTTGGTAATACTTTACTAATGGTCGAACATGATCCTTTAACGATTGCAAAAGCTGATTATATTCTCGATTTTGGCCCTCAGGCAGGAGCCTTAGGCGGCCATATTACGGCACAAGGAACTTTTAAACAGATCATAAAAAATTCACGCTCACTGACGGGTAAGTACTTATCCGGCAAGCTCACTATTCCCATGCTTACAAAAAGACGCTCTCTTAAAAATGGCATGCTACAAATCAGGGAGGCTAAAGCCAACAATTTAAAATCTATCCAATTAGATATTCCTATCCAGGCTCTTACCATTTTAACAGGGGTTTCGGGTTCAGGTAAATCTACGTTAATGCACCAAGTTATTCAACCAGCAGTCCAAAAAGGCCTTTATAATTCTTATGAAATTGCTGCCGATATAGCAAAAGTGGAAGGCATTGAAAATTTTGATAAAGTGATTACTATTGATCAAAATCCTTTAGGCCATACAGTGCGCTCAGATGTAGGAACTTACGTCGATTTACTGGCGCGCTTACGTGATTTTTTTTCCTCCCTTCCTGCTGCCAAAGCCAAAGGATTACAAGGCAAGCACTTTAGCTATAATCATCGACGCGGCATGTGCACCCATTGTTGGGGTATGGGCTATAAACGTATCGAAATGCATTTTTTACCCCCTGTACGCGTAGTATGTGAAGAGTGTCAGGGCCAACGCTTAAATCCTGTTAGCTTAGAAATTACTTATAAAGGAAAAAATTTTGGCCAATATCTAAGCTTAACCATTAACGAAGCACGCCAGGTATTCGAAAATCATCCCCGTATTGCTAAAGTTTTAGATACATTAATTGCGGTAGGTTTGGGCTATTTGAAATTAGGCCAAGAAACCGTAAGTTTATCGGGTGGAGAAGCGCAACGTCTTAAGTTAAGTCGTGAGCTTACCAAACGCTCGACAGGTAAAACTCTTTATCTATTAGATGAACCTACGACAGGGTTACATAGCGATGACATTAAAAAATTATTGATAGTTTTACACAAGTTAGTAGATAAAGGCAACACGATGATCATCATAGAACATAATATAGAGGTCATTAAAAATGGAGACTTTATCGTTGATTTAGGACCAGAAGCCGGAGAAAGAGGAGGAGAAATTGTAGCTACCGGTACTCCCGAAGAAATTGCTCAAAACCCGACCTCTATTACTGGAAAATATTTAAAAAATTTACTTTGAAAAATTATGCCTTAGATCTCTGCTCGTTTGGCTTTAGACTTTCCTATTAATTTAAGGTTATAAATTAGCTTTCTAATATTTTAAAAATTTAGCTTGAATATGCATCCAGCTTATCTTTTATTTTTGCTTTTAATGTATACAGTTTTACCTTTACATGCTGGAACAATTCCTATCGAAGTAGAAATAGCTTTTACAGAGGAAGAGCGCGCCTGGGGCTTGATGCAACGCTCCCATTTACCAGAGAATCAAGGAATGTTGTTTTACTTTCCTAAAGGAAATCTTTGGATGTTCAATACTTTAATAGATCTTTCAGCAGCATTTTTAGATAAGAAAGGTAGCATCTTAGAGATAGCCGAGCTAAAATCTTATCCTGAAAAGATGGATCCTCATCGACCTGTAAATAAATTAAACGAGATGTGGAAATATCCTGCGGATGATAAAATATATTTATTCTTTTTGCAAAAAAGTAAGGCGCTACCTAAGGGAACTTACTATGTTTTAGAGATGAATAAAGAATGGTTCAAAAAACAGGGAGTCACTGTAGGAGATAAAGTCGTGTGGCATTTAAATTCTTCCCAGGCCTCTATAGTAAAGCTCTCCTCCCCTTCGACAGGTGAGTAAGCGCTTCAATTGAAAATGGTTAATCAACTATTTAACCAGGAAAGGTGCGACTCTACGTTTTAAGGAAAAAGCTTAAAAAATATAAATTTTTTTGGCAAAGGTGATCCCTCAATTTTTTATTGATAGAAAATATTTCTCCCCTTAGATTAAGAGAAATAAATTCAGCTCTACTATAACAACTAAGGACAGCATGGCAAAACCTCTCGTTTCCAAAAAGAAAGCAGATGCAATCTCAAATGGAGCTTTTCTTGTAGGACTTGGCATCTTATTATACACTCATGATTGGTGGCCAGGTATTCTCCTAGTCCTCTGGATAGCCGTTCTATTAAGGCAATATTTAACAGGAAGAGTTTACGATACAATTGTCTCAACTATTATCCTACTAGGCTTGTTTTTAGTCTCCTTTATCAAAATAAATTGGTCTGTCATTATTCCTATTTTATTTGTTATCGGAGGCACTTATCTAATATTCCGAGAATATTTTTATGCAGATGAAAGCGTAGAAAATGAAATTTTAGATGAACGCCCAAGAAATGCTAATGAGCACAAGGAGGAGTAAGGAAAGTCCTTTTACAATCATCTAAGGCATAATATCTATGCTGGCTAGATTACCTACAGGCACTTATTATTAATTAGAAGCAAAGAAATATAAGGTGTAGGTGGCAGCAGGCGCGCAAGAGCTTAATAAAAAAAATAGAATAGGTGCTTTGGTTCCTTGAAGCTAGCGGATAATTATCTAAAAGCCTATTTAGAAGCAAAAGGTTCTAGCATCAAAAATGCTTAGCAACAGACTTCACTTTACTTAAGCTTTGTTTAACAACTATGTTAGCTGATGAAGCTTATATCAATTATGCGACTATTACTAGGGCTGATAAAAGCCCATAGGCACCCTACTTTTCGCCAAAGGGGCTTTTAAGCAACTCTAAAAAATTTTAAAAGATAAATTTTCTTATACTTAAGGCTTTAAAAAATATTGTGGAATTTTACTGTTCATATTGCCATCATCAATTTTCTCTTGAAAATCATGCAGAGAAAGGGCGGCCAAAATTTTGCCCTTACTGCTCAACGCCTCTTCATAAAAAGTCTCAAGCTAAATCTCTACCTCCTAAAGAGCTGCCTCACGAGGAAGCTGCTCCAATGGTAGCAGAAGCAGCCACTTCTTTTGTTTCTAACCAGCTGCCTGAAGAAAAGCAAGTTCAATTTTCTCTCGGTAATTACAAAATTCTTGAAAGCATTGGTAAAGGAGGGATGGGAGAAGTTTTTTTAGCCTATGATACCTCCTGTGGACGCCGCCTAGCCCTTAAACGCATTCGTGAAGATCTACTTCAACATCCTCAAGTTCATCATCGCTTTTTAAAAGAAGCCCACATTACAAGCCAGCTGACTCATCCTGCTATTATTCCTATTTATTCTATTTATGCAGAAAAAAACCAGGCTTACTACACCATGCCTTTTGTGGAAGGAGAGACCTTAAAACAAGTTCTAAAGAATGCTAGGAAACAAGATAAGTTAGGTTTAAAATCAGGGCAAACTAGTTCGATACCCTCATTGATGCGCATTTTCCTTAGCCTCTGCCAAGCAGTGGCTTATGCTCACTCCAAAGGTATTTTACATAGAGACCTTAAACTTGAAAATGTCATTGTAGGAAAATATGGCGAAACCGTGATCCTTGATTGGGGGTTAGCTCATCTTTTAAGAGCAGAAAGTGCAGAAGAGGAAATTTATCAAGAGCCTTCCAAAGATCTTAAGCAGGGTTCTTTCTATCATATTACGCGTCTTGGAAAAGTTGTTGGAACGATTGCTTATATGGCACCCGAAAGGGCTTTAGGTCAGCCAGCCACTTTTCAGACAGATATCTACTCACTGGGAGTGATCCTATACCAGATGCTAACCTTAAGGCATCCTTTCAAAAGAGGTTCTTTAAAAGACTTTAGAAAAAATATGACTCAAGAAAAGCTATATGATCCCATGGAAGTAGCTCCTTATCGTGATGTACCACGCATCCTCTCTAGAATTGCTTTAAAGTGCCTAGCTGTAGCATTAGACCAACGTTATTCAACGGTTGATGATGTGATTCACGATCTAGAAACCTACCTCGAAGGCCGCTCAGAATGGTTTCAGATAACAGAATTACAAGTAAGCAATAAAAACGACTGGGAATTCCAAGAAAATGTTTTAATTGCTGAATATACTGCCATTACGCGTGGGACGGAAATTTCTGATTGGGTCAGCTTGATGATTTCTAAGGATTCTTTCGCAGAAAATACTAAAATTGAAGCCCAGGTTAAATTAGGAAAAAAATGCCACGGCATTGGCTTTCTTCTTAGTATCCCAGAAATTGCTGAGCGCACGCATCTAAATGATGGCTATTGTTTATGGTTAGGTTCTCAATCTCATCGTTCCACAAAGCTGCTGCGCTCGGCAGTAGAGGTGATGCATCATCCGGATATTTTTTTACAAGGAGAGGAGTGGTACCATATACGCATTGAAAAAATCGATCAAAATATTCACTTTTATTTAAATAACATTCATCAATTTTCATATATTAGTCATTTACCCTTAGCGGGCACTCACCTAGGACTACTATCGCGCGACGCTGATTATGAAATTTCTCCTCTTAGTATTTCAGTAGGAAGCCTTAATATCCGGGTGAATTGCCTGGCTGTTCCTGATGCCTTTCTTGCTCATAAAGATTATACTACAGCTTTAAGTGAATATCGACGTATCGGCTACTCCTTTCCGGGAACGGCTGAAGGTAGAGAAGCTATGTTTAGAGCTGGGATAACCCTTCTTGAGCAAGCTCGCAACAATCATAGCCCAGAAAAGAAACAGCAACTTTATGAAGACTCTTTAGAGGAATTCTGGAAACTGCATTCTACTCCTGGTGCCCCCCTAGAATATCTAGGTAAAGCTCTCGTTTATCAAGCATTAGATGATCCTGATGAAGAAATCAAATGTTTTGAGCTAGCGTATCGTCGCTACCCTCAACATCCTCTTCTTCCTGTGCTTGAAGAGCAAATCCTTTATCGCATGCTTGAAAGTTCCAGGCATAATCGTAAAGCTACCTATCAATTTATATTATTTGTTTTACGCTACCTTCCTTCTATCATCTCACAAAACAATGTTAGAAAGCTATTTCATAGCCTGCAAAGGCATTGGGAGCCCTTACATTTTATGTTAAATGAAATAGAGATGGCCAATTCTGAGAAATTGAAAAATTTTGACTTTGCTATCCATCTTGCCTTTTGGACAGCAAAGCCTTATGCCTTAAGTGAAATCCTCGATGATCTTATTAAGCTTGAGCCTATTCCCTTAACCTTATGCACTAACGCTATTTATGCGCTTATCGAGCTTGGCAGCTATGCCCTTGCCAAAGTTAAATTGAACGAGCTAAATAAAAAAACCCCTTCTTCTCAAGCGCTTTTACATGAAACAGAGCTTCTTACAATCGCTATAAAAGTTTACCAACAGCCTATCGAAAAATGTTTGGATCACCTAATTAAACTATTACCTAAGCGTTCTCTTGAAAGAAACGAGCTTCGAGCTTTAACCCATCTTATCAGGTTTGCCATTAAGAAGCACAACTACCCTTTTATTTTCGAAGCCGTAAAAAAAATGCACTCCTTTACCTTAGCTCCCGAAGCTTCAATTGGGCTTAATTGTGCCCTGATTTTCGCTCATCTGGCTGAAAAAAATTGGGAAAAAGCGGGTGAATTGCTGCAACAATATCCTTTTGAAATTATCAATCAGGAATGGCATCCTCTCCACCTATTCTACGGCATATGGCTATACATGACTAAAGGCAAGGAGAGAGCTTACCTACACTTTTCAGAAGTATTAGAGGTGCCTTTTCCTCGTTCGTGGACTCTATTTAGCCATATGATAGCTTTTAAAATCGATGAAAGTCCTGCCTGGTTAAATAAAGCTTTCACTTGGGAAAAGCGCCAGCTCTATTCACAGGCTTCCTTTTTTTTCCATTGTATTGGCGACGAAGAAAAACATGCTCATTACTCTCGCCTTGAAGCCCAGCAATATGTTTATGCTAAAATCTAAAGCTAGCCTCTTTTTCATCTGTCGCTAAAAAACTTTAGGCTAGTTGGAGGTACATCCTAATTTTTTAATAATACGTTTTGAAAAAAATTAAGTCTAGATACTAGATACCTAACCTTTAAAAATTACCTCTCTATTTAATGAGAGCCATTTTATAAAGTATGGGATTACATAAGAAGTAGCTTGAAAGCGTATAATCATTCTCAAAAGAAGATAGGGATAAATTAAGCTAAACGAGCTTACCACAATGACAATCATCAATTTATAGTTCATGGATTCAATACTTATAAATAATTATAACATCACGCGCGCATAAAAATTCTAGAGAGCTTAATTGTTTAAGCGCTTTTCATTATCTTATCTACCTATCTTTCTACCTTTTTTGTAACATTCTATTTATACGCTTTTAGTCTATTCCTTACGCAATCACGTAATTTATAAAATCCCTTTTGTTAAGCAGAGGGACATCTTTCGGAGGATTGGGTATGCAGACGAAGTTTTTATAAAGCGTATTATTAAAAAATTCATTGTTTTCTAATTTTTTTGCGATAGCCCATTCTTAAGCCTCTAGTGCCCGAGTTGCTAAGCAAACCCTGTGAAAGAGATCTTTAATTTCTCCCATGATTTACAAAAAATAATTTTAAGAGTTTTAGCAATTGTTTTTTAATCACTTACATTGCCTAGTTGCTTAGATTAAAATAAAAACAAGCTGTCTTCCTTAAAAATCTTATAAAATGCATCTATTAAAAAATAGCGGCTTAGCTATAATCATGCTCTTTTATAAAATTGAGAGTTTATGATGAGCCCCTTACCTGTTGAGTCTACCGAACTACCTAAAGCTTATGAGGCCAAGCAGGTTGACACCAAGTGGTTTAGTTTTTGGGAAAGCAAAGGGTATTTTAACGCCAATCCAAATTCTCCCAAAAAGCCTTTTTGTATTGTTATCCCCCCCCCTAACGTGACGGGTCAGCTTCATATGGGGCATGCACTTACTAATACTTTACAAGATGTTCTTATTCGCTGGAAACGCATGTCTGGATTTGAAACTCTGTGGGTTCCAGGAACTGACCATGCAGGTATTTCTACTCAAACAGTAGTGGAACGCCATCTAATTAAAACTACTGGTAAAAAACGCAAAGATTTTTCCCGAGAAGAATTTTTACAACATGTGTGGAAATGGAAAGAAGAAAATGAAAGCCGTATAACCAACCAGTTAAAAAAGATGGGCTGTTCTTGTGATTGGACACGCCAACGCTTTACCCTCGATGAAGGAAATAACCGCGCCGTCAAAACGATGTTTAAAAAACTCTATGAGATGGGGTTAATCTATCGTGGAGATTATCTGGTGAATTGGGATCCTGTGACCCAAACCGCTCTGGCTGATGACGAGGTAGAATATGAAGAAAAGCAATCTTTTCTATGGTTTTTCCAGTATCCTTTAAGCGACGCTTCTGGTTTTGTAAGCTTTGCCACTACCCGCCCTGAAACTATGTTGGGAGATACAGCTCTTGCCGTATCCCCTAAAGATCCACGCTATGCACAATGGATAGGTAAAACTGTTTATCACCCTTTAACTAAACAGCATATTCCCCTCATTGCCGATCATCTTGTAGATCCTGACTTTGGAACGGGAGTGGTCAAAATTACACCTGCCCACGATCCTATCGACTATCAAATAGGTTTGTCACACCATCTTCCTTTTATTAATATCATGACACCCGATGGCAGAATTAACGAAAAAGGCGGAAAGTATGCAGGATTATCGATGGAAGAAGCGCGCCAAGCGGTAATAGAAGAGATGCAACAGCAAGGCCTTTTGAAACAGGTGGTTCCTCATCTTCACCGCGTAGGAGTCTCCTACCGTTCTAAAGCCATCATTCAGCCCTACATGTCTAAGCAATGGTTTATCAAGATGGAGGGCTTTGCTAAAAAATTACGGGCTGCTTTGACCGAAGAGCGCATTCATTTTATTCCTAAAAATTGGGAAAACACCTATCTCCATTGGATAGATAACTTACGTGATTGGTGCATTAGCCGACAGCTATGGTGGGGACACCGCATCCCGGTATGGTACCATCGTAAAAACCCTGAGAAGATTATCTGTTATGAAGGAGAAGGCCTGCCTCCGGAGATTGCAAAAAATCCTGAAGATTGGGTACAGGAAGAAGATGTGTTGGATACCTGGTTTTCATCAGGCCTTTGGCCCTTTGCAGCATTAGGATGGCCAGAACAGAACGCCGTACTTAAAAAGTTTTATCCTAATTCCGTGTTAATTACCGGCCATGATATTTTATTCTTTTGGGTAGCCCGTATGATTTTTATGGGTGAGCAGGCTATGGAGCAAGTTCCTTTTCCTGATATTTATCTACATGGCTTGATTTACGGCAAATCTTATTGGAGAAAGACAGCAGAAGGAGGAATCTCCTATCTTACCGATAAAGAACGCTTAGAATATGATCTAGGCAAGCCGATCCCTCCCGATGTTCAATCAAATTGGGAAAAAATGTCCAAAACTAAAGGCAACGTCATTGATCCTTTAGAAATTATCGATGAGTATGGCACGGATGCGATGCGCATGGCTTTATGTGCTAGTGCTAATCAAGCGCGAGAGATCGATTTAGATCGACGACGTTTTGAAGAATTTCGTAATTTTGCTAATAAAATTTGGAATGGAGCCCGCTTTATTTTTATGAATCTTCAGGGAGAGCATGCTTTAAGCCCCGAAGAGTTTGCTCGAGGACTTAATGAAAATATTCTTGCTCTAGAAGATCGCTGGATTCTTTCTGTACTTAATCGCGTGGTCCATAAAGTTAATACTAAATTAGCTCATTATCAATTTGATCAAGCTGCCTTGGAAGCATACGATTTTTTCTGGAAAGAATTTTGTTCTTATTATCTGGAGATTGCTAAACCCATACTTTTTGGCAAACAAGGAACAAGCGAAGACCGAAAAAACAAACAAAAGCTGTTAGCTATTGTGCTTTGTCAGTCAATGCGTCTTATCCACCCTATGGCACCTTTTATCAGTGAAGAGCTCTTTCAGCAACTCAAGCGTTTGCTAGGGGCTAGCCCAAGGCATACCGACGTGGATCTTTATACGCAAGAAGCTATAGAGGCATTACAGAGCCCAGCCTGTATTGTGGCCCCTTATCCCCAAGTGACTCATAAGCTAGATTGCCATGCTGAAATCGATCATGCTTTTAATGTTATCGAAAATATCGTTTACCTCATTCGTAACTTGCGGGGTGAAATGAAGCTACCTCTTAATGCAGTTACCAATGTGCACATCGTGGGAAAAGAAGATAATAAGCTTCTTAGGTTAATAAAAGAAAATATAAGCATTATTAAAGCACTGATAAAAATTAATGAATTTCAACTCCACCATGTGGAAAAAGAATTTGGACTTTCTTCCTCTACCTTTTATCAAAGTCTTAAGATCATTATTCCTATACCCGAAGAGCTCATGAAGCAGGAAAAAGCTCGCCTATTGAAAGAAAAAGAGCGCTTAAACTCTGTCATTGATAAAATTAATATACAATTAGCTAATCATGATTTTGTAGCCAAAGCTCCTGCCGCCTTGATACAAAAACATACAGAACAGTTGGTACAAGCCAAGAAAAGCTTAGAGGAAGTTACCGCAAAATTAAGCCAATTGGCATAAATGCAAGAAAACTTAAGATTCACGTCTTTCGAAAATAGTTTAAGAAGTTTTATCTACCTGGTAGGTAGATAAAATTTTTGAACTGACTTAAATAAATAAGTAGATCCCCCCTTTTAGTATAAATAAATTTTACTTACTTTAAGTTTTTTTCCCCTAACTTTTTTCCCTTATCAAAAGCCCTGGAAAACATCTATAAATGCTGAAAAATGATAAATAGAGAGATAGCAGGAGAAGAAAAAAGATCTTACTACACATTCTCTAGCATTTATTCGGTTACACATCATACGCTTTTGAGCAGCTCTTTATGTAATCATATACTTAATAAAAAGCTAGTTTTTAGGGATAGAATCGGTCTGGAAAAACGCTAATTTCTTTTTGGGTTATACAGACGTAGTTTCTTTAAAAGGTGTAACTTCGTAAGCGGTCACGGGGTATACCCAGCTTTAGGTGCGATTCTGCGGGCATCTGCAATGTCAAGAATGCTCTCAGGCAACTGTTTTTCTATTTATTGCCCTTTTTGATTTATAGTAAGCCCTTAGGCATTGACGCCTTAAGTAATGATCCCTCCCGTGGCCGCTTACGTAACTTCCTTTAATCGCTTAGAATCCACGATACTTAGTCTTTTTCATTAAGCAAAGCATAATAGCTATACTTCAATTAAAATATCTCAAGCTAGCAACTCTTTAACTTATTCAAAATAAAAATTTAAATAAAACATAGTTTAATTTCAAATCAATGTTTAATTAAATTAAAGCTATTAAATAAACCATATATAATATATAATTTGTAATTAAGAAATTTTCTATTTAGGATAATGATGAGTAACGATTACAATAGCTTACTAAATTTTTGGAAAAAATCAGCGACGCAACCTGAAGAAAATCACAATCTAAGTTCAAGCCAAAAGCATAATTTAGAACAGGCAAAGATAAGTGAACAAGCCAAGGAAAGTTTGGCAAATAGCACCTTGCCTTTAAGCACTCTTGAAGAAAGACAGAGAGCGAATAGCACACGAGCTACTCAGCTTTCCATTAAAACTCACAATCCTGAAGACAAGCTTTTTTCATCAGAAATTTTACCTACACATGATAAAGGCACGCATTTTGAAAGACCTAGACAAGTTGAAAAATTAAAAAAGTTATTTGAGAAAGTGCAAGAAGGGCAGCCTATTCATACTACTATTTCTACTCCTGAAAGCATTACTGTTTTCCCTCCTTTTTCTGAAAAATCTCTTCCATTAACTCCTGTAAAGATAGAGGAAAGAAAAAAAGTAAAAGGTAAAGAAAAAGAAGAAAAGGAAAGTATTAATGACGCAGAAACATTCCTCGCTTCCTCGAAAGAAAAAAATTACCTTCTCTATGTTTCTGCCAACAATCTTTTAACAATAGAAAATTTCGAAGAATTAGGCAAGCTCTCTAAAGATGAAGTGATTAAAGAAATGATCAATCAAGCAAAGCATTTAGCTAGCCTTCCCACATCTATAGATGAGTCTTATATTATCACTACCTCTCAGCTGCTTTATCATCAAGCTGCCAGAAGTAACCTGCTTGCTGGTAATGTTGAAAGGGGCTTTGAACTATTAGCCGAAGCTGCCCAGCAAGCGATTCCTTTCTCGCCAGAGAATTTATCCGAAATTGAAAAGATAATAAAAATGTCCGTGGATACATTAAATGGCATCGTATTAAACGATGTAGGCACCTGGGCGATCAAGGATCAAGCCATTCGCTCCTTTATTAAAACTTATGATAACGAAAAAAAATTTTGCTGGGAAATTAAACTGAACGGTCAAGCCTGCGAACACCTACAACAATGGTTGGAAGTTATCATTCAACAAGAAAACCTATGGAAAAAAAGTTTAACTTCTTTAATCGATCTTTCTCCACAACTTGAGGAAAGAGGATACCGCTATGAAAAACAAATCAATGGAAAGTTTGTGCCCACTGAAGCATATGAGCTGCCGGAAGCTCCAACCATTATCATTGATTTTAAAAACTTAGGGCAAATTATCATCCCTCATTCTCATAAGATCAAAACCTTAGCAGATCAAATAGAAGTCATTGTAGAGGTCAATATTGATCTAAAAGGTGATACTCTGCCTCAAGAAGTAGTTAATAAAGTCCACATGCTTTTAAGTATAGTAGGCTGTCCTCCCGCTTTAGTTCCTAGTCGCAACATAGATAAGGAAAGGCTAGTTTTTAATCAGCTTTTTAATGCATTTTTCCCAGATGATGCTAAGATATTAAATAAGCAGCCAGGATACTTTAATTTATCTTTAGACGCCTTAAAAACCGTGATTATCAAGCAAAAGCCTGAGATGAACCCCTATATAAAGGAATACATAGATAATAAAAAATACTGTTGGGTGGAAACCCTCCCTGGTAAAAAAGTACTTTCTTTTAATATGTCTGATAAAATGCGCCAAGAAGGGGCTCTAGGCCTTATGCTAGGATTAACAGGTCCGCACCCTGAAAGAACCTTATCTCTTATCCTTAAAGTAGGTTTGCTTTCTAGCCAATTAAGATATAGCGCTGGAAATTTCATTCAAGGATCAAGTGTGCCGCAAGACTACCAATCAGGAGGAGCAGAATCTGTCTTTACTCGACTAGTGACCAAAAAAATGTTGAATTATAAGGTAGAAGAGTTTGCTAAAGCTGGACATATTCAACTGTTAATAGATTTAAAAGCTGTAAATCCTGCCAATTCTTACGGTCATCGGCATGATGCCTTCGGCTCACGCACTGCTAGACGAGTCAGCTTAAAAGATTTAACTTTTAATATGGAGTCCTCTAGTCTCGATGATCATCCTGGAAGAAGTAATGAAGTGATGATTAGAGATTACATAGCTCCCCATTTCATAAAAAAAATTGTTGTGCAAACTGAAGAAGCTAAAGAAAACATTATTAGCAGACTTATTCACGATAATATTGTTGAAAAAAAAGAAAATGAATGGCACATTAAAGGATTAATCGAGCAACCTAACAGAAATATAAATGACTTTATTATCATAAATGATAGCTTTAATATGGAGATGTGGAAATGAGTGTACCAACTTACTCAGCTGTTTATTATGTTTTGGAAAGCGAACAAGGTGGCATTAACCCCTTGGCAATACGCCCACAAATAAAGAATCAAGGAAAAGTAATTGAGTGGGAAGACACAGGCCATGGATTTTGGAGCAAACTTAAGACAAGCCCTAGTACTAAAGACGAAATGATTTCTTATTGTCCTACAGAAATCATCGTTCCTATTTCAGATACCCATCAGCTTAAGCTAGTCTACCTTACTAAAGAAATTTTTGATAAACATATTTCTAAAAATGCAGCTATGCAACCCAAATTTGGGACCACGCAAGAGCTGCAAAATTATTACTTAAATACCAATTTTTATGGCTATTAAATTTTCAAATAACTAGCATATTTATTAAGCCAGCAGATAGAAATTATCGCTACCTTTACAGGACTGCTCGGGCCCTTATTTGAATTGACTAATCTTAATGATTAGACAGCTTAATTTTCGCTACCTTGGCGGATAATGGCTGAGACTATAAGTAAGGAATCGAGCTTATTAATAACCAATCTCTCTTGCTTAGTCCGGTTCATCTTCTCCTACTTGAATAATTTCATGCCACAAATGATGCCGCCATTCTTCTACAATCCTACCATTAGCTATTAAGTCAACTTTATAAGTTAAAATTCCTTTAGTTTTAAAGTAGCGCTCATTAGCCAATACATAGAGATATGAGCCATGTGATTTTTTTAAAGGAAGAGTTAATTTCACCTGCTCTTTATTACGCAGTTGGATATGGATATCCAAATGCAAATTCTCACTCTTTAAATAGGTATAAGGAAAAGACCAAGAGATGAGTAGTTGCTGTTCTGCGGGCGGATTGGCAAGCATAGGATCGGGCGTTCCTACATGATAGCTTGCTAAAGACTCTTTTGTAAAATAGGAAGATTGGACGGATAGATAAGCGTTCTTGGAGCATCCACCCAAAATATACAAAAATAATACGAAACAAATGATTCTCACATTACCTGCTTTTTTGGAAACTACAGCCTGCAGAATACAAGGTCTGAGTAGAGTTGTTCTCAATAGGAAGCGCATCGCGCATTTTATTATAAGCCTCACGAATAAGTGCAGCGGTCGCCTCCCAGCTTATACAGGGATCTGTAAGAGAAACAGCATAACGTAGAAGCTGGGGGTTCTCCAGCATGGGCTGATTACCTGCATGTAGATGGCTTTCTAACATTAGACCACGGATGGAAGCATTGCCCTCGGTAATTTGATCAATGACTGAATGAAACACCTGGCGCTGTTGCTCATGCAGACGCTTAGAATTACCATGTGAGCAATCGATAAGAAAACTCAAAGGTAAATTAAATTTTGCCAAAGATTTTATAACTTGCGCAAGAGAGGCATGGTCAAAATTGGTACCCGAATCACTTCCTCTTAAAACTATATGCCCTTTAGAGTTACCTTGCGTATGCACAACAGAGATTTGGCCATCCTGATTTATTCCCATATAAGAGTGGGGTTGGGCAGCAGAAATAACGCCATGAATAGCAATTTCCACATTTCCTTCTACACTATTTTTAAAAGCTACTGGCATAGGCAAGCCAGAAGCCATTTGGCGATGTATCTGAGAAGCTGAAGTGCGCGCTCCAATGCATCCCCATGCAATTAGATCATCAAGATAAGCACAAGAATGAGGCTCAAGAAATTCTGCAGCCGTGGGAATTTTTAAACGGGTAAGATCTATTAAAAGTTGCCTTGTTAATTTAAGGCCCTGTTCGATATTATAGCTATTGTTAAGTTCAGGATCATGCAAAAAACCTTTCCAGCCTACGACGGTACGAGGTTTTTCAAAATAGGTGCGCATGACAAGTAAAAATTGATCGGCAACTTCATGCATTAAAGGTTTTAATTTAAGAGCATATTCTCGTATAGATTTTATATCATGAATAGAACAAGGTCCCACAATGATCAGATGCCTTTGATCTTTTCCTTCCAAAATATTAGAGATTTCTTTTCGTGCCTTTTCTATAAATAGGATAGCCTCAGCATCTAAAGGATATAAGGTTTTTAACTCCCTCGGTGACGGAAGTGGTTTATAATGAAGCATAAGCTAGTATTAAATTAAATATGAATTGAAAAGCTGAAGGTTAGCAAAAAGCAAGATTAAATACCAACTAGGATACGAAGCCTGATGGCAGACTTTTTCTTTTTACAAGCTATATAATGGTTTTTAAAAACATTTACTAATAAAAAAGGAATTATAAATTTTTATAATGAGCTAAACCCATCTCTTCTTAAAAATGCAAAAAATAAAATTACTCTTCGAAACGCTACGAAAAAAATATTCTTCTATTAAAGCCCTCAAGCCTTATCCCGAAATTCATTGGCTATCCATCGATAATAGCGGGTTGGAAAGCTTCCGCGCTAGCCATGCTGCAGGAAGGATAAACATAAAAGCTCAAGGTTATCTAGGAGCAATTTATGCTCTGCAGCAAATCCATACCGGAATACGCAGCGGCCATCTTGCCGATTTCTTAGGGCATATTAAACCTCGATTTAAAATCCGCCCTTTATGGATAGAAGATAGTATTAAAGCCCTTTTGGGCCAGCCTCATAAAATAGAAGAATTTGTTACAACCGTGCTGGAATTAGGATATAATACAATTGTTGTCGATCAATATAACGATGAAATAAATCTTACGAGCCTTTGCGCAGCTTTGCAAAGTTATGGACTAAAAGTTGTTTTAAAACTTTCGCATTTTCAAGCTCAGCAACAAGCTATTTGCTCACCTTTAACCCCCGCTTATAGCGATAAAGTTAAAAGCTACATTAACCAAATTTCCTCTCAAAATGCCCATTATGATTTTCTTTTTTGGGAAAGCCAATGGCAACATCCTGAATTTTTAGAAGCCCCAGGGATGGATTTTTATACTCTACCCGAACTGGTCTTAGAAGAAGCACGCCTAGTGGAAAATATTTTAGAAAAGTCTAAAACTTTAATTTTTTATGTGCCTGCAGATCAAGAAGAATCTGCTCAGCAAAGCGCTAGCTGGATGTCTCGCCTAGCTAACGATTTGCGACAAAACACCGTGTTAGCTTACTCTGTTACGGCTGAAGATTGCTTACTTAATAATCAATCCCCGCATCCCTTTTGGAATCAACTCCGTCATCAAATTGAGAAATCTTTCTCCCCTTTAATGCCTGTCCTCAATGTAGGGCAAGTGCCTCAAAGTGAGGGCTTATGGCCTCTTTTAGTGCACGATTTAATTGATGAATACATGTTACGTTGCCAAAATGAGCATTTTTTAGGAGTCTTATGCGTAGCTAATCAACTTCCTGCTAAAAAAGGAATTCACCACTGTAACCTATGGACAGCTTCTCAAATGATGTGGAAGGCCCAGATACCTGCCTTTATGTGGGTAGAAACATGGTTTTCCGCTCATCGTCCTGATTGGAATTACAATTTTTATGCTCCTTTTTTTTACCAAATAGGCCTATTATCAAAACAGCTAAACCAACTGCGTTCTTTAGCTAAACAGCAAAGTGCCGGCCATCCATCTAGCCATGAATGCCGCTTATTTGTAGATTCACTTCTTGTCCAGATCGATACCCTTATCAGTAGAATTGATAAAGAAGAAAGAAAATGCTTACAAAAAAGCGAAAATATCGCCCTTGGAGAATACTTTAAATTTTTCGCCGAAGATGCTCGCTTCATTATTTTGCAGATTCTTCCTGACCTTAACCTATCGCTTCCTCATTTACTTAATGAGAAAGATAGGCAAAGCTCTTTAGAGCAGCGTTCAAAACGCCGCTTGATGCATGAGCAAAAGCAAGGAAAGGAATTTCTTTTTTAACTTCTTTGCCCGCTCTTCTGAAGGGGCTTTAAAAGCTAAAGAAATTAACTCATACAAAAGTATTTAATATAATTTTTAGTTTAATCGCCTAGCTGCTGTTAACCGCTTTAGACTTTAATAAAAAGCTTTTTTAAGATATCCTTTTTCTTCCTCAAACAAAGGACTTCCTGATGGAAAATGTGGATATTTTTCTGAGTAACTTTAAAAACGCTATCTGGAGTGCACCTCTTCTTATTTTTCTTATCGGCACCGGGGCTTACTTGACTATTATTTTGAAAGGTGTGCAGTTTCGTTATCTCGGTTATGCAATCAAACAAGTATTTGCCCGCACACGCCAAAATTCTAAAGGAGATATTAGCCCTTTTGAAGCTTTAATGACCTCTTTAGCTGGCGCTATTGGAACAGGAGCAATTGTGGGAGTAGCTACAGGTTTAGCTGTCGGCGGCTTAGGCTCAATCTTTTGGATGTGGGTCACAGCGTTTGTAGGAATGGCTACTAAATATGCAGAATCTATATTAGCCGTGAAATATCGGATAATAGATGATCGTGGTGAGATGATGGGTGGCCCCATGCAGTATATAGAGAAAGGTTTGGGTTGGAAATGGATGGCTCTACTGTTTGCTCTTTTAGGAGCTTTAGCAGCTATCACTACTGGCAATCTAGTGCAAGTCAATGCTATTACCGAAGCTATTCAGCATCTTAAAGCGGTGGATCCTTTTTGGACAGGAATTGTGCTAGCGGGCATTACAGGATTAGTCATTATTGGAGGGGTTAAAAGTATTGGACATGTGGCCGGAGTATTAGTCCCTATTATGGCTCTATTTTATATTATCGGCGGGCTTATCGTCATTACTTTTCATTTTGATAAAATACCTCATGCCTTTGGCCTTATCATTAAAACTGCTTTTACAGGACAAGGAGCCACTGGTGGATTTGTAGGAGCTACTCTTATGATGGCTATACAATCAGGAGTCTCGCGTAGCGTGTTCTCCAATGAAGCAGGTTTAGGGATTTCTTCTATAGCAGCGGCGGCGGCCAAAACGGATAGCCCCGGGCGTCAAGGCATGATTACGATGACGGGTGCTTTAATTTCTACAGTCATTGTTTGCACAGTAACGGGCCTTGTATTAGCAGTTACCCAAGTGCAAGGAGCTATAAACGATTCTGGAGAGGTTTTAAATGGGGCTGCGATGGCCTTTGCAGCTTTTGAATCCACCCTCCCTGGCGGCAGTTATATCGTTTCTATTGGCCTTATTTTATTTGCTTTTTCTACCGTGCTGGCTTGGGCCTACTATGGAGAAAAATGCTTTGAATACATTTTTGGCATTAATTCTGTAAATGTTTATCGCATTTTGTTCACTTTGATTATTATTCCCAGTGCTGTAACCAAGATGGAGGTCGCTTGGTATTTAGCAGATATTACGAATGGATTAATGGTCATCCCTAATCTAATTTCCTTGATAGGTCTATCGGCAGTGGTTGTGGCAGAAAATGAACATTTCTTAGCTTTAGTTCAAAAAGAAAGATTAGCTTTACAAAAAACCTTTGAATCAAAGCAATAACTAGGACCCCTTAGCGATGGCAACCCCAGATTTAGAATTAAGCTTTTTACTCCTGCACACTTTAGATAATATTTACAGCTGGATATGGGGCGCTCCCCTCTTAATCTTATTAATAGGAGTGGGGCTCTACCTTACCATAGCCTTAAAAGGCTTACAATTTCGTTACCTCCCCTATGGCTTAAAAATAGCTTTTGGCCGACAAAAAGATGTATCAGGTCAAGGTGACATTAGCCATTTTGAGTCTTTAATGACGGCGCTAGCAGCTACCATAGGAATAGGAAATATTGCGGGTGTAGCCACAGCTATTGCCATAGGCGGCTTAGGGGCACTTTTCTGGATGTGGGTCACCGCATTGATAGGTATGGCCATTAAATATGCGGAAGCCATTTTAGCTGTTAAATATCGCAAGATGGATGGGCGAGGCGAGATGTGTGGGGGGCCCATGTATTTCATTGAATATGGATTAGGATGGAAGTGGCTTTCGGTATTATTTGCAATCTTTGGAGCCATTGGAACCTTTGGAGGCGGTAATATGCTTCAAGCCAACTCTGTGGCAGATGTAATGAAAAATGTCTTTCACATCGAGCCATGGGTGACTGGCTTCATTGTAGCACTTTTAACAGGGGCTACCCTCTTGGGAGGAATCAAATCGATAGGTAAGGTTGCCGGTTTATTAGTTCCTTTTATGGCCATCATTTATATTGGCGGAGCAGGCGTGATACTGTGTAAATATTATGATCGCTTGCCTACTGCTTTATCACACATTTTTCAGTAT
The DNA here is from genome assembly GCF_018342455.1 of Neochlamydia sp. AcF95. Taxonomy (NCBI): domain Bacteria; kingdom Pseudomonadati; phylum Chlamydiota; class Chlamydiia; order Parachlamydiales; family Parachlamydiaceae; genus Neochlamydia; species Neochlamydia sp. AcF95. Next base: position 25,860 of record NZ_JAEMUC010000069.1, read on the forward strand.
GCCTTTTCGGGACAAGCCGCCTTTGGGGGATTTGCAGGTTCGACTATGTTAATGGCTATTCAGGTGGGTGTCAGCCGTGGCCTCATGACTAGCGAAGCAGGATTAGGAACAGCATCGATTGCTGCCGCAGCCGCCAAAACAGATTTACCAGGACGGCAAGCTTTAGTCTCCATGACAGGATGCTTTTTAGCCACCATTGTAATGTGCAGCGCTACGGCGTTGGTGTTAGGTGTCACCGAAGTCTTTGGTAGCTTAGATGCAGAGGGTAAGCTCCTCAACGGAGCTTCGATGACCGTTGCAGCTTTTAACCAAACATTTTCAGGGGGAGCCTATGTAGTGACTCTAGGCCTTGTGCTGTTTGCTTTTACCACTCTCCTAGGATGGGCTTATTATGGAGAAAAATGTGTGGAATATTTACTAGGCTCTAAATCCGTTCCTTTTTATAGGGCTATTTTTACCTTAGTAGTCATTCCTGGCGCCATCTTAGAGCTCGATGTCGTTTGGAAAATCTCTGATATATGCAATGGCTTAATGGCCTTTCCAAACTTAATTGGTCTCTGTGCCCTGTCAAAAGTAGTGATCGCTGAAAGCCGCTCATTTCTTAAAGTGCTTTCCCATGAACAAGAAGATAGGGCTTAAAACTTTTTTCTTAAGGTAAACTGCCTCTTTAGCAATGCAGCTATAATTCAAGTAGGATAATCGGGTTAGAAAGAAGAATAAGATTAAATTAAGAAAGCGCTTCTTAAAATCGTTCACTAATCATTTTATTTTGCTCTTTGATATATCAGTCATAAGTTTTTAAGCAGCTCTTTATTTAATCATCTGCTTTAAAAAAACTATAGCCTTAATTTAAAAGGGTTAGCTGGGAAAGATTTAAATGTCTTATTGAAATTATAGACTTAAATTTCACTAAAACTTCTTATCAAATCAAATTGAAAATTTCCGACTTAAAAGTTATTCATCGTGTCCTACTTCGCTTTTTAGCTGCATCATAGAATCTAAAACGTTGGTTGCCAGCTACCTATTAACCCACTTTTTATAACAATCTTCTTTGAGGAACTATAAATCATTCTATTATCAAATAAACACGCTGCTTAGTTTTTTTTCAGAGGGAAAACTAATAAAAAACTAACATTAGTAAAAGTAATGCTTGTATTATTTACGATAAAACAATAAGATTCCTGATTTATATAATAAATTATACTAAGAGAAAATTAGGCGAGCTTTAATCTTATAACGCTTATTAGGGGATCAACGAAGATATGCCAAAAAAAATGCGCAGAGCAAGCGATTTATCCCATGAAGCAAAATGGGGTAAGCTAACCCCTGAAGAAATTGCCTATGTGGAACACAAACTTCAAGATAAGAAGGCTGATGAAGATGAGGATTTAGATACATGGATATTTATTGTAGGCAGATTAGGATTAATTCGTCACCGCCCTTTATTGGAAAAATTTCTTTATCATCAAACGGAACCATGGGTATGCATGCAAGCTTTAAAAGCCCTTTGCACTTACTGGGAGTACACTAAAGATTATTTGAAAGAACTTAAAATGTTTATTAGAGGTGTAGAGTGGGATCCTCATGATGACATACGCTTATGGGCGTTAAGCATTGCCGGAGATTTTCTTAAAGAAAATTATGATCCAGAGCTTTTACAGCTTGTGTTAGATGTTTTTGAAAACCTTGGAAAACTGGATAGTTTTCATGAACATAGTACTTATGCTCGCGAATTTATACGAAGCTGCGCCTTTAATGCTTTAGCTATTGCTTCGGGAGAAAAGTATCAGAACCTTCCTGATACTGATGATATAGAAAATTGCCTCCTCAACAGTCAAATGGAGCTTCTAGACTTAAGTGTGCTAGAAAAAGCTCGCCAAAGGCTCAAGCAAAAATTTTAACTACCTTTCTAATAAAGGAAGAATAAAAAATGGTTAACTCGCCTTCACAATTTACTTTACATCTTCCTTTAAATCTCTCTACCCGGGAAGGATTTACAAATAAACGTATTCAACCTATCAACTACGATAAGGTGCATTTTCTAAAACAAAAATTAATTCCTCTTATGCTTCCCTTTTACGATATTGAGGGCAGCATCATTCAGCTTTGGAAAATGGATGATAAACTGGTAGGGGCTGTGTTAGATAGAGAAGGCCACTTGGTGATTGTACCTGAAAAAAACATCATTAATTCTTTAAATCCTCAAGAGCCACCGGCTAAGCTTATTACTCGTTTAACAAGCTGTAGCTTGCGTAAGTGGGATGTGGTGTATGATATTAACATATTATGCCTCTCTATCTGGCCCCATCTTGAAGCTGCAGGTAGGCATAATTACATTCTAGAAGGAAAAGTAGCTCAAAGCCAGTATGATAAAAAGCCTTGCCAGGAAGTGATTAAAGATTTGAATGAACGCTTAATGCGTCTGACTGAAAAGGGAGCCTTGAATCGTTATCACTATACAGCTTATCGAAAAGAAGCACAAGGCATAGTACTATTAAACAGAGAAGGAAAACCTCTCCTAAACCCGAAAAACGGTAAGCCTTATGACCATATAAAAGATGTAAGTGATCAGCAGAACGGGGCAAAAAAAATTATAAGAGACATTAAATTACGATTGCGTTTTGATGACCTTACAGCCGATGAGAGAAAAGAGCTCGAGAGTATCTTAGCTAAAACAAGTAAAATTTTAGATGATTCTCGCAAATTTACCACTAAAGCAGCTACTCCAGCCCGTAAACAATTCTATCAAACCTTGCAACAAACGCGACTGACAAATTCTTATAACTCTACCCATCCCCATTCTCCTATCCCTGTTAAAGGTGGAGCAGAAGGAGAGATTGGCGGAGTAGCCTGCAGCATGGAATATATTAAAGGCTTATTCGATTCACCGGACGCTTTATTTGAAAACACTCACTTTTTCTGCACCCCCCAACTCCCTGAAGGAGAATTTCCTTTTTCAAATGAAGAGCTTCAGCAAATTTTGCGAGAGCTAGCTGTAGGGATTTATGTAGATAATGCTATACCTTTTTTCAGCTTGCATTTCAAACAGGGAACAGCTGATCTATTTCCCGTCATTCATCCAGCTTATGAAAATACTCTCGTAGGTCGTGTAATCAGCATGCTAGATTATATGATGAAGGGTTACCTAAATGGGGGCATTTATTCCGAAGAGTTCGTAGATGAATGGTATAAAAATCCAGACTGGGATAAAAAGTCGGCCTCTGCTTTAGAAAAGCTAATAAGCTTTGAAGAATACTGCAAAGCTTATTTAAATGATGGAGATAAAAATTATTTTGCAGTTAATGGCTTAACTCATTTAATTAAAAGTAAAAGATTATGGGATAAAATCCATGATGCTCTTTTTGTAGATGAGCCCTACGAAAAAATTTTTGAAAGCCAGGAGGGATTCAAAAATTCATTTAGAATTATTGCCAAACAAAATAGTTATCGTAAAGAAAAAAACTTATTCTTAATTGATACAGATTTTGAGGTTCACTATACCATAGAGCCTTCTCCAGCCTATAATGAAGCGCTCGCAAAGCATGTGAGAAAATATGGATGTATGCCTGCAGCCTATACCGATTTGGAAAATGCTTATGAACTCATGTCAGAGAGAATTCACAATCATATGGTCAAGATGCCTCTTTGTCGCCATTATTTTTCTATGCTTGGGATCATCAACTTTTTTTCTAGTTATTTTTCCACATTAAAAAAATATGGCAAAGTTCCTATCTTACCATCATGTGAGCAATCTCTTGTGCACGGATGCCCTCCCTTATTTCCTTATCTTCCTATCTCTGTACACCATACAGAGAAGCTTGAAGTTAATAAGCGTGAAGTCATGCGTCAATTTTTGAAAAACCACGAAGAAAAACTAAAAAATTACTTTAAAAACCTTAGCGAGCTAATGCTACTTCATAGAGAAGAAGAAAATTTAGAAAAAAAGTTTTTTTTAGATCAAAAAGTAGACCTCCTTGATCTCTTACAAGACATCGTCAAACAAAATGTTTTCCAACGTGCGAATTCATCGCTTCAAACTTTTTTAAATCAAAATGATCTATTCCAACCTACTTATAAACGAGTAGCTTCTCTTTATTTTGAGCAAACTTTGTCAGACTACGTTGAAATTTTAAAAAATTTAAAAAACAATTATTATTCGTGGAATCTTAGCGACTCACAAATTAGAAGCCGTTTATACCTCAAGCTTTTTGAGGCGATTTTTGATCTAAATAAAATTAGCAATAACTCTGTTACTCTTAATAAAGTTCAATATGATCAAATTCATATTTCACCCCAGGTTAGCAAAGAGATCAAAGAAAAGTCCAAAAGAGTGGTAGGAGGTTGCGGAATGGAGCTAGTCACCGAGCAGATACAAGGTTCTCCCCTGGCCAATACCATTGTCCACGATAACTGGAGCAAATTACATGAATTAATTCCCGAGACATGGACTAAAATAAAAAGCGAAAATTTCCAAGGAGTTGCCTTTAGTTTAATGCATGAAGATGCTCCCCTAGAACGGATTGAAGATTACAGTTGGATGGAATCCTATCTTCTAGTTCCTAAAGGAAGCGACTGGAAAGCGGTAGAGCAAAGGCAAAAGCTTGAAAAAGCTATCCAGGCGGACCAAAAAGATGAATTTATGAAATTAATGGCAACAAAGCCGCCTTTGCATAAAATGGTCGATAGATATAAAAGAACACTTCTCCATATTGCTGCTTTAGCTAGAAATCCTTTTTATTTGGACACTTTATTGAGTCAAACTCTAGCCTGTGAGTTAAAAGATGTGCACGGCTATTTACCTATCCACTATGCTGCTATGGCAGGAAATGTAAAACACTTAGAGTTATTATTAAAAAAGAATGCAAATTTGCTCTCTGCAGCAAGCAATAATGGATCGACTGCTTTAATTATCGCTATTCAACATCGACAGCTAGAGTTCATACATCATTTATTAAAACGGAAATCTGTCTTAGCTACTCTCACTGGCGGATATACAGAATTGCATTGCGCCTTACATGAGGGAGACCTTCCAATTATTCACAGGCTATTGGAAAGTAAATCTATCGTCAATTCTTGCATAAACATTTGCTCTGCTGAAGGAGGAACTCCCCTGATGATGGCTTGCGAGCATAATTTAGTGGAAGTAGTAAGCATTTTACTTGAAAAAGGAGCTGATCCATCTATCAAGCGCCAAGATGGCGTTACAGCTATAGAAATTGCTATAAGAAATAATTGCCTTCCTATCCTTAAATTACTTTTTCAAGCCACCCAACCCTCTTCTCTTGCCATTGAAGCAGCCGCGCAAGAAGGATCCTCTGAAGTTATAGAGTTTGTAGCACTTAATACTCCTAAATTTAGCCAATATAAAAGCTGCTGTGGCGATACTCCCTTACATATTGCACTTCGTTATGGCAATCTTTCTGCAGCACAGCTCTTAATCAATTTTACAGAAGATTTAAATAGCGTTAATATAGAAAATGAAACACCTTTTAGCATAGCTGCTTCCCTAGGAGCTTGGTCTATTGTCAAACAACTTTTCAAAAAACATGCCTCCATCTACCCACGGCCCTTATTAACAAGTACCTATAACGCCTGCATCAAAAAAATATTTAATTCTATAGATATATCTTCTGAGGAGCTGGATAAGTATACATTAGTAGCCGCGCAGGCAGGAAGCTATGAGATTATTTCACTCATTCTTAAACCTATGGGAGCAAATTTAGAAGCCATCGAGGGACCTAACGGATGGAAGCTGTTACATTATCTTGCAAAGGCTGATGGTATCTTTCTTTTTAGAAGTTTGATTTATAAGGTAAAAGATAGAATGCAACCGTTAGAAAAAGAATATGGTAAAACACTTGCTTATATTGCTGCAGAAAATGGAAGTTTACGTGTATTGCATTTCCTTATTCAAATAGTAAAGAAAAACAATATTTCTTTAGAGAATCATTATGGAAAAAAACACCTTTTCTATGCAGCTATGAAATCAGGGCAGCAGGCTTGCATTGAACTGCTGTTGGAGAGCTTTACAACCATCGATTTAGTCAACATTCCTCTTGATGATCGTAATTGCTGCGCTTCTCATTTAGCTGCCCAAACAGGTTCACAGGCATTAGTACAGCTATTGGTAGAAAAAGGTGCCAACCTTTCAAAAATAGACGATAAGAACCATTCTCCCTTATTTTATGCTATTCGATCCAATAGCTTAGAATTGGTCACATTCCTACTCAAGCACAAAATCCTTATAAGTGGAGAGGATTTATGTGAAGCTGCACGAAAAGATGATGAAAGGATTTTTGATTTATTAATGCTTACCAAGCCTTCACAAGCTGTTTTAGACGATGCTTTATATGAGGCCATTCTTCACCATTCTAATAAGGCTTTTTTTCTCTTACGCAAGAATTTTGCCTCCTTCAACTATGCTAACCCCTATGGATGGACTCCTACAATGCTAGCTGCATTCCGAGGAAATAAGGAAATTCTTGAAGCCATCTTACATACAGGCTTTGTAGATAAAAGAACTACTCATTCTGATTATAATGCTTTGCATCTAGCGTGTTCACAGGGAAATCCCCACAGTGTTCAACTTCTTCTAAATGCGGGATTCCTGAATGAAGGCCACAAATCTGGTAAATCTAATCTAGAGCTTGCTTGCAAGCATCCAGGTGTAGTTGCTATTTTAAACAATAAGACAGCCGAAAGAGATTTAAGGGTTAGTAAGTTTTATCAAACGTTGAATAATGATGATGTCAATGGTTTACTAGAAATTTTCCCTCAGTTTGATTCTAAGGAGATAATCTTCTCGCCTGATAACTTTTCTAATTATTGGGGAACTTATCTACATTTTATTCTTCAATTTTCTAAAAAGAATAATGTTCGCTTGCTTATAAGCGAATTATTAAAATATCCCGTTCTTATACATAAAGTAAGTGATAGTAATGGAGATACAGTCGCCCACCTGCTTGCCAAAAACAATCTATCTCTTTTGAGCATTCCTGCTAATGAATTAACTATAAAAAACCATAAAGGAAGCACCCCTCTCCATTTAGCAGCGCAATACTGCAATCTTGTAGAGTTAAAAACACTCATTCAACAGCTTAAAAAGAAAGATTTAAATAGAGAAGATAATGAGGGGCGTACCCCCCTCTTTTATGCTATACGGAACAATACTCCAACTACTAAAGAAAACATTCGCATACTTGCTGAACTCGGAGCCAATCTTGAACATTATGACTTTGAGCGGATAACACCTCTAATTTTTGCATGCAAGCATAATAAATCCCTTGCCGTTAATGCTCTCTTAAAATATGGAGCTCGTCCCAATCAAATAGGAACGTTAGAAAAGGTAACGCCTTTATATATCTCTTTGACTTTAGAAAGAGAGGAAATTGCTCGCCATCTGCTTCTCAAGGGGGCTAATCCTCATATTATAGATGAAAAGGAAATTAACATTATTACTCTTCCAGGAGCAAAGCGAGTGCTCAAGCTATTGATAGCACGTCAAGAGACATGTAATAACACCTCTCGCTCAAGCCTAGAACCTGCCCATCTTGCAGCTTATCATGGCCAAACAGATATTTTATCCAACTTAAAACAATTAGGGGTTTCTTTAGATACTCGTGTAGAATTAGAAGCATCAGAAAATTTAAATGATTTACCTAATAATGACAGCCTTTTTCAAGGAGCCACTCCCCTTCATTTGGCCATCTTTAATGGCCAAGCAGAAACTGCCAGATGGCTACTAAAACAGCAAGTTCAAGTCCAATCAAAAACTGAGCACGACTTAGATGTTTTATCATTTGCTGCTATGAACAAAGCTGCCAAGCCGCTCTTAGAGATATTCTATAAATATCGTATTTCAAAAAATGTTGAAAGCCTCAATCAAGCTGCTCGAATAGCAATTTCTCAGGATAATATTGAGGCCGTCATTTATCTCTATCAGCATGGTATCACCCCTAATACTTTATTAAAGCCCTATCATACAGGCTTGCATATTGCTTGTATGCAAGGAGCCTTGCAAAGCACAGCATGGCTCTTACAGAATGGTGCGGATCCATGGGCAAATGGCCCTTTAAACAAAAATGCTTTTGAATTAGCGGCAGAAAATGGCTCTTATACACACTTTCGACTTTTGATTGAATTTGCACGGCCGGATTTAGATGAAGCTAATCACGAAGGTAAAACATTGATGCATTTAGCTGTCGCAGCTAGAAACTTCAACCATATTGTAATTTTAATTTTAAATCATGCCAGCTTAGACATCCAAGATGATACCGGATTAACTCCCTTACATAGTGCAGCTCAAAAAGGTCAAGTAGAAATTGTTCGCTTACTATTAACTTGCGGCGCGAATCAAGAGATTTGTAATTTTGAAGGCAAACGTCCTATTGATTTGGTTGCCGAAGATAACGATACCTTACGTCGTGTCTTCAAAAAATATCAAAAGTTGGATAAAAAAAAGAAGAAAAATGAAACGCTTTTACATCGAGCCGTAAGAAGTAATTACCCGCTAGCTATTCCTCTCTTATCTCGTACGCAATATATCAACGAACAAGACAGTGAAGGCAGTTCTGCTTTACATTTAGCTGTAAGAAAAGGACAAACAGAATCTGTGCGCCGCCTTTTGCACTCTCAATCACCTGTTAATATTGATGTGGATATTTGTGATAAACACTACCGTACGCCTTTATGGTATGCCTGTGTGCAAAAACAACATTTTGATATCGCCAGATTACTCATTAAGGCAGGAGCTCATGCATTATATCCAGATATTTCGGCATTAAATATTATTCAACAGGTAGAGAAAATAAACTTTGAGGGAAAGGAAAAACTTTTAAATCTATTAAATAATGAGGCCAAAAAATTCCTTCATAAAATAGGACCTCTAATATAATCAAAAAAACCCTACGGCTATTAAAAGAGGGAACTTAAGGACAATTGCCAGGCCAAATTTTAGGCTAATATTTAACACGCTGGCCACTTGGGATGAAACAAAAGCAACAAGATAATTGGCTGTTAAAAGACGAGAGATGAAACCAGTAAATTAAGGCTATTAGGTTAAAATATATAAAGGAAATAGCACTGCATAATTTAAGAAAAAACATCCTACTCAGCATTACCCTAGCTACCTCTCTTTATGCTTATATAAACATAAAATAATTAATAAAAAAACACTTTTTTATAAAAAAGAAAGGAAAATAGGCGAAGTGAATCTAAATAAAGGCTGAAGAAATTTTCAGATTTTGCCCCCGTATAATTCATTTTTCACATGGGGCTTAAGCATATATATAGGATAAAAAAAATTTAACTCATTACATAAGGAAATAATTTTATGTCTCTTACCGTTTCTTTTTCTTGCACTCGTATCCGTGCTAAATATGACGGAAAAAAGCTTACTTTAGTCAAAAAAAACTCAAAATTGAACTGGAAAAAAAACCCCGTTTTGATGACTGCCGAGGAAAAGAGAGCCATAAACTTTGAGCATATTATGGCAATTCTTCAAGGAGATTCTCTATTGCCTTCTGCCTTAGCAGGCTTAGATCCAAAGAAATTATCACCAGAAATTTTAGTGCTCGACCGAATTTATAGAAATGCTATTAAGCATTATATAGAAACTTTAAAAGATTCCAGTGGATATGACGAAAAAAACTTAAAAAAATTGAGGAGCCGACATCAATGGACCTGGATTAAAATAGCGGCTACCGGAGCATTTGTTTTAGGCAGCACGGGAGCACTGGGAGGAGCTTTAGCGGGAGGAGGTATAGGAGCAGTTCCCGCCGGAACAATAACGTTTGCATGCGGGTTGTTAGGAAGTAGCTTTTCTGCACGAAAGCTAGTGGACACTTTTATTTTGCGCGAAGGAAGTACACATCGATTAAAGTGGATTCAATCCATAGACCTAGCTGAAAAAAATAGGTTAGAGAACATGCAAGTACATTTAGAATTAAGTGCAGCACGCGTGTTAAAAGAGCTTCAAGAATTAGAAAAAGATGAAGAATGTTCTGTTGATTTATTTAGAACGCTACAGCAGCATTTTTTAGTTAACCAAGCTTTGTTTCCACAACAAGCTTTTATTATAGAAGGCGTAGATATAGCTACTTTTCTCCTTCAGTTAAAAGATAAATTTGCTTTCTCCTAACTATGCCAGAAAAGGAACTTATATGTTTACCCTTTTCCAAAATATATCTAATGATTTTAAAAGTTATTTTCTAATTTATGAGTGGAGAGAGGAGATCTTCTTGCTCCAGAGGCAAAGATAAATGGTGAGAAGCTTACACCTACAAGTGAGGGTTTAAAACGAAAAGCTTTACTTTTAGATACCTTTATAAATGCAAGACCTGAGCTTAAACTAAATGCTTGGAATGTTATTACCACTCTAAACATCTTCTTGCAAAGGACAGTGGAGGGGGTAGGAAGATTGCTTTTAATCGGCAATAATCTTGCAGGTCAGTTAAATAACCTTGCAGTGAAGAAAATTGGCCTTGAATATGAATTAGAGCAACGTATAGATTTCATTGCAACCTTTAAAGAAGTTTGCGCCCTATTTGAAAAGCATGTGCTAGAAGCAGAAAAAGCTGCAAAAGGGGCAAGAAATACTTCTTCTCTTCTATTAATGCAAACATTAGAAAATAAGGAAGATTAAATGGCAATAACTTTAAGTATTACTTCATCTTGTATACTTCCTATCAAAGCATGCTCACAAAAAACTGGGCATGCTTCTCAAGTATTCGTTAGAATTTGTAAAATATGTTCTTATTTAGGTGCCCGCATAAAAAAAATTGCTCTTGAGATTTTTTATTATTTACAAGAATTTTATAAGGATCTTAAGGATGATCTTTCAATTTGGTGGTTTGAAAAAGAAGATCCCATCGATACAGAGGCACGGATAGAATGTGAAAGGCTTAGACCTGAGATTGAAGAATTAAAGCGGAAAACCTTTCTCCTGGATACCTTTATAAACGAAAGGCCAGAGCTAAAAAATAAATGCTTAGAATATTACCATAAATATAAACATTTCTTCATCAAGAATCAAAGGGGTTCTCCAAGAACAAGACTTGCTATTGATCTTGATCTTAATGATCCTGTGGACCAATTAAATATTTTAGGGGTAGAAAAACTTGACCTGGAGTATGAATTAGATCAACGTATAGATTTTATTACAAGCTTTGAAGAAGTTTACGCTTTGTTTGAAAAGCATGTAATAGAAGCAGAAAAAGCTGCAAAAGGCGCAGGAAATGTTTTTCCACTTCTATTAACACAAGCTTTGGAAAATAAGGAAGATTGAATGGCAATAACTTCAAGTGTTACCTCATCTTGTATACTTCCTCTCAAAATATGCGCACAAAAAACTGGGCATGCTTCTCAAGTATTCTCTAGAATTTGTAAAATATGTTCCTATTTAGGTGCCCGGGTAAAAGGAATTGCTCTTGAGATTTTTTATTATTTTCAAGAGTTTTATAAGGATCTTAAAGACGATCTTTCAATTTGGTGGTTTGAAAAAGAAGATCCTATCGATACAGAGGCAAGGTTAGAATGTGAAAGGCTTAGACCTGAGATTGAAGAATTAAAGCGAAAAACTTTACTTCTGGATACCTTTATAAACGAAAGACCAGAGCTTAAAGCTAAATGCTTAGAATATTATCACAAATATAAACATCTTCTTATCAAGAATATTAGAGGCTGTGGGAGAACTGATTTTGATCCTGATAATCCTGTGGATCAGTTAAATATTCTTGCAGTAGAGAAACTTGACCTTGAATTTGAAGTAAATCAACGCATAAATTTTATTACAAGGTTTAAAGAAGTTTACACCCTATTTGAAAAGCATGTAATAGAAGCAGAAAAAGCTGCAAAAGGCGCAGGAAATGTTTTTCCACTTCTATTAACACAAGCTTTGGAAAATAAGGAAGATTGAATGGCAATAACTCCAAGTGTTACTTCATCTTATATACTTCCTATCAAAACATGCCCACAAAAAACTGCGCATGCTTCTCAACTATTCGTTAGAATTTGTAAAATATGTTCTTATTTAGGGGCTCAAATAAAAGGAATTGCTCTTGGTATTTTTCATTATCTTCAAGAATTTTTTAAGGATCTTAAAGACGATCTTTCAATTTGGTGGTTTGAAAAAGAAGACCCTATAGATACAGAGGCAAGATTAGAATGTGAAAAACTCAAACCTGAGATCGAAGAATTAAAGCGGAAAACTTATCTTCTAGATACCTTTATAAATGAAAGACCTGAGCTTAAGAATAAATGCCTAGAATATTACCATAAACACAAACATTTTTTTATTAAAAATACTAAAGGCTGTGGGAGAACTGATTTTGATCTTGGCAATCCTGTGGATCAGTTAAATATTCTTGCAGTAGAAAAGCTTGACCTGAAATATGAATTAGATCAACGCATAGATTTCATTACAAGCTTTAAAGAAGTTTACGCCCTATTTGAAAAGTATGTGCTAGAAGCAGAAAAAGCTTCACAAGGCGCAAAAAATACTTTTCCTCTATTACTAACATAAAAATTGGAAATTAGAAAGAGATAAAAAAGTTATTACTTTACCTCCCTAAATTCTCTTTTTTTGCAGAAAAAATTAAGGATTTCTATGTTACCAGCCGTCAACTTTCCTCATTATGATTTTAATCATTACTTAACCCCTCTCCACCATGAAATCCTTCAAGAATGCAACTCTCCATTAAAAAGACATATAAGATATAATTTATTAAGCTCTACTTTAAAAGTGGATATTAAAATAGCAAAGCTTTCTTTAGACATTCTTAACCAATCCAGTAAAAGCTGCAGAGAGATTACAGAAAAAATTTTATATGTAATTATAACTGAGGGTAAAAATAATATAAGGGAAATATTGAAAAAGCTTACTAAGATTTTTGCAATGAAGGGGGAGCAAGCTCTGGGCACATGTGTGGACATGCAGGAGAATTTTAGCTTGCCTGTAATTTTAGAAGCTATTGAGGCTTTTTACCAAATTACCTTATTAACCACTGCGCCTTTGTCCTCGATCTCTCACTTTCCTCCTTATGAGGCAGCAATAAGAAAGCTCGGATTAAAATTGAAAAACCAGCCTAACAATCTGGAAAAGATAAATTCAATAGCCCCATTTAAAAAGCAAGAGCACCAGCCACCGGCTCCCTTGCTTAAAACAGTTCCTGCAAATCTATTAAATGCTTTAGAAAAAAGCTTTTCCCTCCCTCATTTAATCCAAACAGCTATTAGCTATCTAGTTTGACATGATTTAAAGGATGTTTCATGCTTAAGTAATATTTTGAGAGCGTTTTTTCTCCCAAATCGCTATACTTTATTTACGCCTAAATCATTATAAAGCTCTTAATTTCTTGCAAAGTTGACTATGAAACCAATCAAGCTAGATAACCAACA
>NZ_JAEMUC010000070.1:0-12320 GCF_018342455.1 Neochlamydia sp. AcF95
CTTCTTGGCTCAAGTATTCTTCCCCACCAGGAAGTTTTTTCCAAAGTAAAAGACGATTAATATTTAAGAGATAAGAAAAGTAATTAGCTAGCGTTAAGCCTCTTTTTTCTTCTGTTTTCCATTTAAACTCTAGAGCAGAAAGAGAACTAGCTAAAGTAAAGATTTGCCTAAAGATTGCATTTACCTTTGCTGTTTCAGAAAGCTTTTCTTCTAGCTTATAAATCCTATCTACAATAAGAGCCTGCTCCTTAACATTTCCTTGAGGAACATGCACTTTACCTATTTTTTTATAAAGCGAAGGCATGACTTCAGAATCCAGCAGATGATGCCATCTTTTACAGACGCTAAATAAGGAAGGAACTACGCAAGTCTCTAAGATAGGGAGTAGCAATTCATTGGGCAAGCTTTCCATAGATGTCGAAGAGATGGGATGCATTTTGTTTCCTTGGGTAGGGATAACCCTTTTCAGCATTTTTATTTTTTAAAGGCAATATAAAAAAGTTAAAAAAGCAAGTCAAAACAATTCGTATCCTTATCAATGAAAACAAATCACAGATAATCTACCTCGCTTTTTTTCCAGATAGATTCACGGAAAGGGGGTAGACCTTCCAAGCATTTAGGAGCAGCCACAGCTTATGGGGATTAAGTGACGCGGCAATTTTGGTTTAGTTAAAAGAATGAGATTGATTCTGTGCCTTATTTAAGAAAAACGGCTCTTTTTGGCGCCTTGTTTTAATTCTTCTACCGTATGATGGAATACAATATGCCTAGCTTTTTCCTTTCAAGAAAGGTTGCCCTCCTAGCCGTAACACCCTGCAGAAAAAGAGAAAAGCTTTTTGTCGTTATAATGTGTAGGCTAATTTAAGCTTGCTTAGTTGCCGGAAGGAAAGCGGATTAATTTTTAAAGATAGGATGGCTAAAATTTTTTATTTCATTTTAGCTCACCCTAATTTAAAAAGTATTTAAGTTCATTCTATAATTGAAAACACTGCCTTATTTTTTGACGATTTTTTTCAAAGGATTTTCCGCTAATTCAAGCTTGATAAGCTGAGACAACCGCCTGATTTCTGTAGGAAGTCTGGTGAGCTGGTTTTGATTTAAGTAAAGCCATAGCAGGCGAGACAGCCATCCTATGCTTGCAGGCAGGCTAATGAGCTGATTTTGGCTTAAGTCAAGCACTCGTAGTTGAGACAAGTGCCCCACTCCTTTAGGCAGAGCGGTGAGCTGGTTTTGATTTAAGTAAAGGGTTTGCATCTGAGATAGCTGACCGATTTCTGCAGGCAGGCTGGTAAGCTGGTTTTGATTTAAGTAAAGGGTTTGTAGCTGAGACAGTTGACCGATTTCTGCAGGCAGGCTGGTAAGCTGGTTTTGATTTAATTCAAGCGTTTGCAGCTGAGACAATTGCCCGATTTCTGCAGGCAGAGCGGTGAGCTGGTTTTCTCTTAAGTCAAGCGTTTGCAGCTGAGACAGCCGCCCAATTTCTATAGGCAGAGCGGTGAGCTGGTTTTGATTTAAGTAAAGCCATTGCAGCTTAGACAACTGCCCGATTTCCGTAGGCAGAGCGGTGAGCTGGTTTTGATTTAAGTAAAGCCATTGCAGCTGAGACAGCCGCTCTATTTCTGCAGGCAGACTGGTGAGCTGGTTTTGGTTTAAGGAGATGTATTGCAGCTGAGACAACTGCCCGATTTCTGCGTGAAGGCTGGTAAGCTGGTTCTGATTTAAGTCAAGCCATTGCAGCTGAGACAACTGCCCGATTTCTGCAGGCAGGCTGGTAAGCTGGTTCTGACTTAAGTCAAGCCATTGCAGCTGAGACAACTGGCATATTTCTGGGGGTAAATAAATCAAGCCTGCTCCAGATAAATTTAGCAAAGTTAAGTCTTTACAATTTTCTTCAATCCAATCTCTAAGTAGCTCTCCTTTTTTTTCTAAAGGCAAGTGCTTAATTTCTTCTCGGCTCAAGTATTCTCCCCCACCAGGAAGCTTTTTCCAAAGTAAAAGGCGATTAATATTTACAAGATAAGAAAAGTAATTAGCCAGCGTTAAGCCTGCTTTTTCTTCTGTTTTCCATTTAAATTCCAAAGGAGAAAACGGCTTGGCTAAAATAAAGATTTGCCTAAAGATTGCATTTACCTTTGCTGTTTCAGAAAGCTTTTCTTCTAGCTTATAAATCCTATCTATAATAAGAGCCTGCTCCTTAACATTTCCTTGAGGAACATGCACGTTACCTATTTGCTTATAAAGAGGGGGCATGACTTCAGAAGCCAGCAGATGATGCCATCTTTTACAGACGCTAAATAAGGAAGGAACTACGCAAGCCTCTAAGATAGGGAGCAACAATTCATTGGGCAAGCATTCTATAGATGTCGAAGAGATAGGATGCATTTTATTTCCTTGGGTAATAATAACTTTCTCAGCATTTTCATTTTTAAAACAAAATAAAAAAATTAAAAAAGCAAGTCAAACGAATTCGTATCCTTTCAATGAAAATAAATCACCGATAATCTACCAGCGCTTCTTTTTCAGATAGATTCACGGAAAGGGGGGAGGCCTTCTAAGCATTCAGGAGCAACCACAGGTCTTGGCGATTAAGTGACGCGGCAATTTTGGCTTGGCTAAAAGAATGAGATGGATTTTTTGCTTTATTTGAGAAAAACAGCTCTTTTTGGCGCCTTGTTTTAATTCTTCTACCAACTGATAAAATACACTACGCCTAGCTTCTTCCTGTCAAAAAAAGTTGTCCTCCCAGCCTAGCAGTCTGCAGAAAAAGAGAGAAGCTCCTTGTCGTTATAAATGTGTAGGTTAGTTTAAGCTTGCTTAGTTGCCGGAAGGAAAGCGGATTACTTGTTTAAAGATAGGATGGCTAAAAGTTTTTTATTTCATTTTAGCTCACCCCAATTTAAAAAGTAGTTAAGGCCATTCTACAATTGAAAACGCTGCCTTATTTTTTCGTCGATATCTTTTAAAGGATTTTCCGCTAATTCAAGCTCGGTAAGCTGAGGCAATTGCCCGATTTCTGCAGGTAAGCTGGTGAGCTGGTTTTCTCTTAAAGCAAGCACTCGCAGCTTAGACAATTGCCCAATTTCTGGAGGTAGAGAGGTAAGCTGGTTTTGATTTAAATCAAGCCATCGCAGCTGAGACAATTGTCCGATTTCTGCAGGAAGGCTGGTGAGCTGGTTTTGACTTAAATTAAGCGCTTGCAGCTGAGACAGCCGTCCGATTTCTGCAGGAAGGCTGGTGAACTGGTTTTGATATAACATAAGATATTGCAGCTGAGACAATTGCCCGATTTCCATAGGTAAGGCGGCGAGCTGGCTTTGACTTAAGTGAAGCACTTGCAGCTGAGACAATTGCCCAATTTCTGCAGGCAGAGCGGTGAGCTGGTTTTGATTTAATTCAAGCGATTGCAGCTGAGACAACTGACCTGTTCCTGCGGGCAGAGCGATGAACTGGTTTTGATTTAAGTCAAGCTGTTGTAGCTGAGACAACTGCCTGATTTCTGCGGGCAGAGCGATGAGCTGGTTCTGGCTTAAGTTAAGCTGCAGCAGATTAGACAGCCGTCCGATTTCTACAGGTAGGCTGGTGAGCTGGTTTTGGCTTAAGTTAAGCTGCAGCAGATTAGGCAACCGTCCGATTTCTATAGGTAGGCTGGTGAGCTGGTTTTGACTTAAGTCAAGAGCTTGTAGCTGAGACAATTGCCCAATTTCTGCAGGAAGGCTATTGAGCTGGCTTCGGCTTAAATCAAGCCGTTGCAGCTGAGACAACTGCCAGAGTTCTCCAGGAAGGCTGGTGAGCTGGTTTTGGCCTAAGTAAAGCTCTTGCAGCTGAGATAACTGGCTTATTCCTGCAGGAAGACTGGTAAGCTGGTTTTGGTTTAAGTTAAGATATTGCAGCTGAGACAACTGACAGATTTCTGTAGGCAGAGAGGTGAGCTGGTTTTCTCTTAAGCTAAGCTCTTGCAGCTGAGATAACTGACCTATTCCTGCAGGAAGACTGGTAAGTTGGTTTTGGCTTAAGCCAAGCCATTGCAGCTGAGACAACTGGCAGATTTCTGTAGGCAGAGAGGTGAGCTGGTTGAATCTTAACCTAAGCTCTTGCAGCTGAGATAACTGGCATATTTCTGGGGGTAAATAAGTCAGGCCTGCGTTAGATAAATCTAAAGCCGTGATGTTTTTACAATTTTCTGCAATCCAATCTCTAAGAAGCTCTCCTTTTTTATGTAAAGGCAAATACTTGATGTTTTCTTGCTTTAAGTATTCTCCTCCACCAGGTAGTTTTTTCCACACTAACAAGCGATTAATATTTATAAGATAAGAGGCATAGTTAGCCAGGGTAAAATATCTTTTCTCCTCAGTTTTCCATTTAAATTCTAACTCCATAGGAGAAAGTGAGCTAGCCAAAGCAAAGGTTTGCTTAAAGATTGCCTTGACTTTTTCCACTTCAGAAAGCCTATCTTCTAGCTTATAAATTTTGTCTAAAGTAAGAGCCTGCTTGTTAATACCTACTTGAGGAAAGTGTATTTTACCTATTTGTTTATAAAGAGAGGGCATTACTTCCATGTTCAATAGATGTCGCCATCTTGTACAAACGCTAAAGAAGGCAGGCGAGGTGTTGTGCTCTAAAATGAGGGTTAGTATTTCATTAGGTAGGTGTCCAAGGGTGATAGAAGAACTAAGATTCATGATAGGGGACTACTTTAAGATATGTACATGTTTTTAATTGTTTTTTAATGACCTGCTTATACAGGGAAGAAGCGCAATAGGCAAGAAAATATGAGAAACAAACTCTTAATCTTCAAGCTTGAAAATAGAGGAATATAAGAAGTATTTATAATTTTTTACCTTCCTTAGTTTAAAAACAGCACTTAAGAGGAGTTATCTCACCAATTGATCCATCCAAATTTCTATCAAGCTAAAAGCAAGCCAACCTAAGCTCTATTTTATTCTACTCATAATTCATCTAAAGTTTTCTTTGCAGCCAAGCCCTCGCTCGCCCTACTTGCCATCCCACTTCTTTAGATTAAAAATAACTCTCTCAGCGGTTTTCCCGGCATTCTTTCATCCATAAGCTTACGAAAGGGCTTTTGTATTAATAATTAATTCCTTAAATATTCAGCCTCATCCTCTCCTATTTGTATCAAATATAAAAAACTTTAATTAACTTTTTTCCTGTTTTAGCCAATTTTAAGCTTGTTTGGTTTAAAACTTGAGCCATTCGATGCTTGGCTTGAAGTTATCTGTTGCATTCTTAAAAGCTACAAGCAAGCCCTTTTCATTTATGTGATGGATGCATGATTATTCCTTTTTCTTCTAAACCCATACTCAATCTTCTGTTTTCCTCCTTTCTGTGCTGAAAGAAGCATCCGTTGCTAAAGGCTATCAATCTAATATTTCAGCAAGATTAGGCTGTATCAATTAAGGCTTGCATCCTTTTATCTAAGGTGCCATCCATCTAATCATCCCACGGCTTAGAAGAGTCTACAATATAAATTTTTAGGATAAGAAAAAAACTGAGTGCTTAGATAGCTTTTAAGGAAGCCCCCTTGGGGGTAAGCCTGATTTTACCTGTTTTTGATAAAGAGAAAGAGAGTAGCAATCATTATGCATTAATAATGGTTTTTAGGAGAGGAACTTGCTACTAGACCCCTGCAAAGAAAAGATGGCAAGCATTTTTCATTGAACAAACTTATTAGAAATTATCAAAGCATCCATAAAAATTTAACGGAAAATGAAAAGTAATCAATATTTAATCGATTTGATAAAAAGGGAGAGAGGTAATTTTTTTTAAGTTCCTCTTAGAAAGATACTTAGCATAATTGCATTTTGTTTTATTCTTAGAAAGCCTACCAAGCAAGAAAAGGGAGGCGGGGTATTTGAGGCTTTTGCACCCCTTTGATTTCACGCTTGTAGTCCCTTATTCTTAGATATTTGAAGCTAAAAATTTTGAGGGAATGCAGCTGGATAGAGTTTTCAAAGCATTGGTGACATCTTTTTCCTAAATTCTCGTAAGATTGTTTTTAGCCTAAGTTTTTCTTAAATTATGCTAGGATTAAAATGAAAACAAAGCTTAAGATACTCCTACAGCTGCCTTTTTTGCTTGGGCGCTCGTTTTGTAATAGGCTTGCCATCAAACGCAAAAGTAAGATTATTTTTCGCTAAACGAAGAAAAATGTTGCACAATATATCCAAAGTTAATATTTATTACTTCGTCATGAAACTCAAAAAATCAGGAGGCAAATCACCATGGCATTAAAAGATACGGTCAAAAATTTAAGAGACCTGCTTCAGAACATTACTAATGATTTAGAAAAAGCTGAGAAAGGCAACAAAGCAGCTTCTCAACGTGTTCGTACAGGAACCGTTAAGCTTGAAAAAGTTTCTAAGCTTTATCGTAAAGAATCTATCAAATCTGAAAAAACGACGAAAGGTACAAAAAAAACAGCTAAAAAAGTAACTGCTCCTAAAAAAGCTTCCAAGCCAGCTGCAAAACCAATCGCTACAAAGCCAGCTGCAAAACCTGCAGCTAAGCCAAAAGCTAAAACACATAAAGCTAAGGCACGTCCTTTTTCCTTAAAAAGACCTACCGCAAAACTTCCTACGAAGCAAGTGGGCTGGAGATAATTGATAGTTTTTTAGGGGGGTTTATTACCTCCCCTTTACCTCACTTTCCTTATCGAATTCGAAAAATTTATCTGACCAGGTGAATAAAAAAATCCACCTAATAGAGGCGCTTATATTTTTTAAGTTGTTTACCTTGTTGTACAAAGCTTCTAACTGTTCCTAAATCACCTTGCTTTTATATAGCTGCTTATTTAACCTTATTATTTGACCAAAATTTAATAATCTAGCGATATGCCTTATTCTAAACAAACTCGTTTTGCGAATGTTAAAATAAATGAATTTTCCAAGAGAGGACATGGCTTAGGTCGCATCGAACGTTCAGAAGAGGAAATTAAAGAAGCTGAGATAGCGTTTGCAATCCCTGGAGATGCAGTCCATTCTGTGCTACATAGCAGAAATAAAGCGCACTGGGTAGGAGGAATACAAAGAATTATTGAGCCTTCCAAAGACCGAATCATTCCTAAATGTATACATTTTGGCTCCTGTGGTGGGTGTCAGTGGCAACAAATGTCTTACGATACTCAACTGCGTTACAAAGAATCTTTAGCTAAAGATATTTTCCGCAGTGTAATCACGCCAGAGACCCATCTGTTTCCTATTATGCCCTCAGAATCCGAATGGAATTACAGAAACAAAATGGATTTTACCTTTTCAAGAGATTTAAATAAAACTAAGTACTTAGGCTTGATTCTTGACTCTACAAAAGGAA
Organism: Neochlamydia sp. AcF95; assembly: GCF_018342455.1. Lineage (NCBI taxonomy): Bacteria > Pseudomonadati > Chlamydiota > Chlamydiia > Parachlamydiales > Parachlamydiaceae > Neochlamydia > Neochlamydia sp. AcF95. The sequence continues at coordinate 7,327 of NZ_JAEMUC010000070.1, forward strand.
AAGTTTTTAATCTTGTGGAATGCCATCTTCCCAACTCCTGGTTTACTCAAGCTGTCCATGCGGTAAAGTCTTGGTGGGAAGAATCAAATTTAGAAGCCTATTACCCTATTAAGAATACCGGCTCATTAAGGTCCTTGACGCTACGTGAAGGAATGAAGACAGGAGATCGCATGGTAATGTTGACGGTCTCTGGTAACCCTGATTATGCTTTGCAAAATTGCCATCTTGAAAGCTTTGTTCATGCTTTACATACTGCTATTGAACCTCAACAGTCAGATGCTAAGTTAAGTATATTTGTTAGGATTCAACAGATAAGTCCTGGTATGGCCACTAACTTTTATGAAATGTTACTTTATGGACCTCAATATATTGAAGAAGAACTGGACATTCAGGCAGATGTTGAAAAGCCTGCAGTAACCTATAAGTTTAGAATTAGCCCTTCTTCTTTTTTCCAGCCTAATATATGGCAAATAGAAAAGGTTTATTCTTTAGCTCTGCAATTAGCAAAGGTAAACAAAGAAGATATCATCTATGATCTTTTTTGCGGCTCAGGAGTGTTAGGTATTTGTGCTTCAAAAAACGTTAAACAGGTAATAGGTATAGAGATCTCTCCGGAGACAGCTTTTGATGCGCGTCAAAATGCTGTTTTGAATAATAGGCAGAATGTCACTATTATTTCAGGAGCGGTGCGCTATGCTTTGGGCCAAATTCAAGATGAAAATTTATTTCCTTTACCTGATTTAGTCTTATTAAATCCTCCACGCGCAGGTCTTGATCCTCTCACGATGAAACATTTACTTCGTCTCAATGCTCCCAAAATCCTCTATATTTCTGGCAATCCTCAGGCCCATGTAGCTAATATTGCTGAGCTATCGCAGAATGGTTATACAGTAAAATATATTCAACCTTATGACCAATTTCCTCAAACTATCCATGTCGACAGTTTGATTCTCCTAGAAAAAACTCCATCAAACATATAGGCTCTTCTTGAAATTTACGATTTGTAAGGCCGATACTTGCTCCCGTGCAAGAGTAGGGAGCATAGAGACTGCCCATGGGGCGATAGAAACGCCTGTTTTTATGCCTGTAGGTACTCGGGCAGCTGTTAAAACCTTGACTAATCAGCATCTGTTAGATATGAAAGCTCAAATTATCTTGGGTAATACTTATCATCTGATGCTTCGTCCAGGGGTAGAGATCTTGGCTAAAGCTGGTGGCTTGCATGCTTTTATGAATTGGCAAGGCCCTCTACTTACTGATTCAGGAGGATTTCAAGTTTTTTCTTTGTCTGCTCTTAACAAAGTCACCGATAAAGGAGTCCATTTTCAATCGCATATTGATGGCTCGCGTCACTTTTTGGGACCCGATGAGAGCATGTTCATTCAAAAAACTATAGGCTCTGACATTGTGATGGCCTTTGATGAATGTACACCTTATCCTTGTGAAAAAAAAACTGTGGAAAAAAGCTTAGAAAGAACCCATCGTTGGGCGGAGCGTTGTAGAAATTATGACTTGCAGCCTCATCAAAATCTTTTTGGAATCGTACAAGGCGGAGTGCATGCTGATTTGCGTCAGCAGTCTGCCCAGTTTTTAGCTAATCTAGATTTTCAAGGATATGCTATCGGCGGCCTTTCTGTCGGCGAGCCTGCTTCGATTATGTATGAGGTGCTCGATCACACCGTGCCCTTCATGCCGGTAGAAAAACCACGCTATTTGATGGGAGTAGGAACGCCGCGTAATCTAGTGGAGAGTGTAATGCGGGGAGTCGATATGTTCGATTGTGTGATGCCTACGCGAAATGCACGCAATGGCACGGCTTTTACTTGGGCCGGAAAAGTGCAGATAAAAGCTGCCCGTTATGCTGAAGATTTCTCGCCTCTCGATCCTTCTACCCCCTCCTATACTTCTCAGTTCTCTAAATCTTACTTACGTCATCTCCTCAATGTGGATGAAATGACCGGCTTAACATTAGTTACGTTACAAAATCTAGCCTTTTATCTAGATTTTATGCAAAAATTAAGGGAAGCAATAAAAAATGATACTCTAGCCGATTTTTATCAAAAAGTTTGTGCGTTGTATCCGCATTAAAAGGATGAAATATGATTATGAAAATGACTTGCTTTTCTACACTTGGCTTTACTATGTTGAATAATACGATAGCTTTTGCGCAAGAAAACACTAATCTTGAAATTGTTCCTCGCGATCAAGGAATGACTCAAACTTTTGTAATGATTGCGATCGCTCTGATTTTCTTCTATTTGATCTTATGGAGGCCTGAAAAAAAACGTCGTAAAGCCATAGAAGAGCAGCGTAATGCCTTAAAAAAAGGTGATCGAGTAACCGCTATGGGAATTGTCGGAACGATCGTGCGTATAGAAGACAATACTGTTATACTCAAAATGTATGATGGCTCAAAGATCGAGATGCTTAAAGCAGCTATTACTGATGTAGTAGCAGCCACAGAGGAAGAAGCTAAAAAAGCTGATAAAGAAGAGCGAAAAGTTGAGGAAAAAAGCTCTTAAGGAAGATAGTTATGCCACTTGATGATGATTATTCTCACAAAAGGCAAGAGATGGTAAGGACACAGCTTCTTGCCCGAGGAATTACTGATCCAGCTACCTTGGAAGCTATGCGGCATGTCCCTCGTCACTTATTTGTTCCTGCTTCTATGCAAGAAGATGCCTATGAAGATAGGCCTTTACCTATAGGGGAGGGGCAAACTATTAGCCAGCCTTTCATAGTGGCTTTAATGAATCAACTAGCTGAAATTACACCTGATTCAATTGTATTAGATATTGGCACTGGCTCAGGGTATGCAGCAGCTGTAGCTGCTTATACAGCGCAAGAAGTCTACACTGTTGAATTTTTGCCTAACTTAGCGCATGCGGCTCAAGAATGCTTTAAGCAGCTAGCCTATCTTTCTATCCATTGCAAGGTGGCAGATGGTTCCTTAGGCTGGCCTGAACATGCCCCTTATGATGCTATCATTGTGGCAGCAGGTGCTCCTGCTATTCCTCAAACTCTTATCAAACAACTAAAGATTGGCGGTCGCCTGATTATTCCTGTGGGCGATAGTTTTAGCCAACTTTTACTGCGCCTGCGTAAAACCTCTGAGGAAACATACGCTCAAGAGACCTTTGAACCTGTCCGTTTTGTTCCTTTAATAGGTAAAGAAGGGTGGGAAAGTTAGGAGAAAAATGGCCAGCAAACTAAGGCAAATAATGAAAGGTTATTTCATCTTACGCCATCAAGGGCGCGTTTGGCTAGCTTTGATAGGGAATTTTTTCTTGTTAGTTGTTGCCTTCCTATTCTCGATGCCACTTTCAGCAAAAGTTGTAGAAACGCATCGTTTTGCTGATATCCTGCAAGAGGTAGATCCACATTCTATAATTTTTTTTGACATTGATGATACCCTGATTAATACGACGAGTATATTGGGCAATACCCCATGGTGGAGTTATTTTGTATCTAAAATGGCTACTGCTAATTTGTCTAAGGAGGAAGCTCGTTTAGAAGTTAATAAAATCATTCAAAAGATTATGCTTCAAGTTCCGATGAGGCTGATAGATCCTTCTGCTGCTGAAATTATCAAAAAACTTCAGCAACAGGGAATTCTTACTTTTGCTTTAACAGCTCGTTGTTTAAATCCTGATTACATGCAAGAGGCTGACCTTTGTGCCTATAAACATCTAAAAAGTGTGGGCATTGATTTTTCTCTTAATCGACTGCCAAAATTGATTGATTCTAACTCCTACAAATGCTTTTCTCAAGGCATTATTTTTACCGATTATCAAGATAAAGGCCCCTTCTTAAAAAACTTTTTAAACCATCATTCTCTTCGCCCTAGTAAAGTTATATTTATCGACGATAGTCCCCGCCATATGAAGTCTGTAGAAAGTATGGTGGAAGCTATGGGTATACCATTTTGCGGTTTTAGATACAGCCAACTAGATCATTTCCATAAACAATTTGATCCTTTACTAGCAAACATTCAACTAGAAGCCTTTCTTCAAAATGATCGCCTACTATCAGATGAGGAAGCATTAAAAATAGCTCAAGCAGAACCTGACAAAAATCCAGACTATTTTATTAATGAGCTGATGAGGAAGTGGCAAAATTAAAGCTTTCAATATGCTTGCCTAATTTTTATAAGCGTTTTACATCTATCGCCAGCTTTTATCCTATAGCCCACATTCCGCAGGTTGTAACGATCCCAAGGTATTATTTTTTAGTATTAAGAAATAGAATTTAAATTAAAGAATTAATTTTTTTAACGAGTTAGCAATCAAGGGATTAAATTCAAAGAGAGGAACGTGAGCCTCCAGCTTTTTTTAGAAAAAACTATTCGTGTTCCTCCATAAGCAAAGAAAGCGAAAACATGAAAGATGAAAAAGTATGGTAGTAAGGACTTTACCCCCTTAGGATTGTTTTTACACTATGCAATGAAATTGAGATAAGGGAATATGATAAATTAATTAATCCATCATAATCTAAAAGCCATTATGACTATAGGAGGATTGATTAACTATTTAATGAGTAGGAACTTATGTTTTGACTCAAGCCTCATCCCAGAAATTATAGGTCAATGGAAATTAACCGGCGGAATGTGGGCTATAGACGGGTTTTGCCTGGCAGCCTTTTCACCACTTCGGCTTCCTTGTCCTATTTTAGCACATCGCTTTTGACCACCTCTCTTGGATAGTCTTGATCTAGGTATGCTTTTTACATCGATTCCCATGCATTATGCTCGAGGAGTTTCCTTAAGCCTTCTTTATCAAGTATAAGGCCTCCTAAGCTTTTTACAAGCATGATAATCGGCTCGATCTAAACTCACCAACGTATGGGAAGATAAGATAGAATTGAGAAAGGAATAAGAGAAACTGCTAAAGCTTTTATAAAAGATAAGCGTCCCTTCCTTTTTTTCTTAAAATAAAAATTGCTTAATAAAGAAGAAAAAGAGTAGTTTTCTGGCAAAAGGTAAGGATTAGTTCTTT
>NZ_JAEMUC010000071.1:0-17256 GCF_018342455.1 Neochlamydia sp. AcF95
CTTTTTGCCAAGCTATTCATGACTCATCCAAAAGGCTATTTTTTGATACCTCTTAAACCTAACGAAGTAGTACTATATAACCTAGCCTGGAAAACCCTTGATGAGGAATAATTTTGAGGGTAATATGACGTCTATACATCCAGTTCATCTGAGCAGCAACCACAGGTAAAACCGTAACCTTTGAAAATTTTCCAATGCGTATCAAAGCATTTTCAATAATCTCGCGTTTGTTTTTTAACTGGGCTTCATAAGCTAGATGCTGTAATTGGCATCCTCCGCACTCGCCATAGTAACGGCAAAGGGGTTTTGCTCGTTGCAAGCTTGGTTTAAGCACAGCTAGTAATTTTCCTGTCGCAAAGTTTTTTTTACGCTTTACAATATGATAGCGGATCGTGTCGCCGGGAGTAGTAAAAGGGATAAAAACAACCAAGTTATTCTCACGAACGATTCCCTGCCCCTCAGAGCTTAGAGCAATCACCTTGCCAACGAGAATTTCAGACATATGGCTTGTTTTCATCAATAATTTGGAAATCTCGAATCAGCAGTTGGATACTGGGACCTTGAAAATTATTAATCTGTGGAGTGAAAGCTATACGTAGTTTCAAATTTTTTTTGCGCAAAAGAGGACTTTGTGCAGCTTGCCCAAAAGCAATCCCTTCTAGCATACGATCATCCTGCTCTAAATAAAGCTTTAAATGTGTTTTACCCACCACTTTAGGAGGCCAAGCTTGCTTAGCGATCGTATAAAGGATGGGCTGAGGGTTTTCATTGCCGTAAGGCTCGAGCAGGCGAATGGATTCCATGAAATCAAAAGTAAGCTCATGAAAGTTAACCTCTGCATCCAACATCAGTTTGGCCATTACATCATGATCACGTAATTTCTCATCGGCTGCCTTGATAAAACGTCTTTTAAACTCTTCGATATGTTGCTCTTTAATTGTTAAGCCTGCCGCGAAATCATGTCCTCCAAAATTGACAAGAATATCTGAACAATCTTTTAATACATTGAGAAGAGGGAATTCATGAATAGAGCGCAAGGAGCCTTTGCCGACCCCATGATCAATGGCGATCATGACAGTGGGACGATTGTATTGCTTTGAAATACGTGTAGATAGGATAGCAATTACTCCTGGATGCCATTTATCAGAATGTAAAACAATGGCTTTATTTTTAAAAATTTCAGGGTGTATAGCCACCGTATTTTCAATGTCTAAAGACATGGTACGTTCAATTTTCTGGCGTTCCATATTGTTAAGGTCGAGCTCTACAGCAAGTTTCTCAGCAGCAATAACATTGCGCGCTAAAAGCATCTGAACGCCTTTCTGTGGATCAGCAATACGTCCTAAACTGTTTAGGCGGGGAGCTAGCTTGGAGGCTATCATGAAAGTGGAAAGTTCGTTCAAATCGGCATCAGATATAGAAATGAGTTTAGCTAGGCCGATGCGTTTATTTTTCTTAAGCTGGCGTAAACCATAGCTTACAAGAATGCGATTTTCGCCGAGCAAAGAGCCCATATCAGACACGGTTCCCAGGGCAACCAGGTCTAGGTAACGTTTAAGATCAATTTTTTTAGGGGAGATAAGCCCTTCGGCTACCATTTGAAGGGTGACTGCATGGGCTAGTTTAAAAGCCACACCTACACCTGTTAAATCTCGATTAGGATAGGAGCTATTGAGTAGCTTAGGATTAAGGGTAGCCACGCAATGGGGGATTTTATCGGTAGGCTCATGATGATCAGTGATAATTACATCGACTTGCCTTTCTACAACTTTGGCAATCTCTGTGGCTGCTGTAATTCCACAGTCTACGGTAATCAGTAGCTTACACTCATTTTTTAATGCATATTCTAAGGCTTCTACTATCAAGCTTTGACGGTTAGTGCCCCGATTAGAGACATAGAAGAATACATTAGCACCCACAAACTGTAAAAATTCAGTCAGCAAAGCTGTGCCTGTCATTCCATCCACATCATTATCCCCATAGATAAGAATATTTTCTTTGTTTTTGATGGCTTGGCTAATGCGATCCACAGCTTGTTGCATTTCTGGCATTAAAAAAGGATCGTACAGATCAGGGAGCTTGGAATAAAGATAATCATGAATTTGCTCGAGCGTGGTAAAGCCTCTAGCAAGGAGGATCTGAGCGGTGACAGGATGTATCTTAAATTCTTTAGTAATAAGTTCTTTCCACTCGTTGTCGATTTTTGGATAAATCCAAACAGGTGCTTCTTGATGGTGGAAAATGGAATGCATTCAGTTATGGTCCCGGTGATGATGATCTTCATTCTAGCTTTATAAAAAGCTCTTGTCAAGAAATCTATACGTGCAGTGTATGGCTAGGGAGAAAAGAAAAAGGTTGAGTATTTCCTATCGTTCTTTATGCAGCAAGAATAGCTTCATTTTAACTTGAGAGATTTAGAGTTTATGGGCCTAATATTTAAAAGGTTGCCTCTTTCTCCTCTGCTCTTTATTCTTAATAATTGCTAAAGAGGTTGTTTTTGCCTAGAAAGCTATGGAAGAAGAGGAAAAGCTCTTAGCTAATCGATAGGTTAATTTAAAACTAAGAGTTTTTTAACTTTCAGACCAAAGGAATTACTAAAAACCATCATTCCCAACTCTTTTGCCACTATTTCATGGGTGTCCATGAAATTATCGGCGGTGTGCTCATTTACCTTAAGGAATTTTGCTATATAAAAGAAGGTTTTCTACTGGGCCAGTAGAGTCTTAGACAACTCCAAAAAATCCTTTAACCAAGTGATTTTAGGGAGTTGTTTAAGCAATAGAGGGCTCTAAGAGCCTTCTTTCTAAGAAGATAGTCTTCTGGTAGGATGCATTTCCTCTTCCAATTTTTTTATTTCACGATTGTGAATATAAAGCATTACCGGCGAGGCGATAAATAGTGAAGAGAGCGTACCAACTATGACACCAATCGTCATGACTAGTGAGAAGGCAAAGATAGAGTGGCCTCCTAGCAATACTAATGATAGCAAGACTAGTAGGGTCGTACCTGAAGTCATGAGCGTACGGCTTAAAGTAATGTTTAAAGCATGATTGACAATCTCTTTAAACTTCATTTTACGCATAATCCTCATATCTTCACGAATTCTATCAAATACGATGATTGTATCATTTAAGGAGTAACCAATAATTGTCATAATTGCTCCTACGACTTGCAAGTCAATCTGGACGGCAAAGCCCATCGCTTGAAAGATTGCCAATATACCTAGGGTAATGATCACGTCATGAGCTAGTCCTACTACAGCTCCTAAGGCAAATTTAAACTCAAAGCGGAAGGTAATGTATAGCAAAATACTTGCTAAAGCAATGGTTAAACCGATGACGGCATTGTTACGCATGGCCTCGGAAAACTGCCCACTAATGACTGTCCAATGAGTATGCAGCTGATCTAATTGTGAAGAAGCTACATTTAATCCCCTATCTGCCAAAGTATTAACAAGCCAAATAATTCGAGGATTTTTTTGGTATTCATGAGCAAACTTGCCTTCCACGTAGGTTTCTGGCAATTGATAAAAAGGATGGCCTTTTTGTTCCATGCTTGTTGCTAATTGAATACGTAATTGATTAGGCTTACTTAAGGTGCGCAGCTGGAAATCGTTAGCAGTGGCTCCATGGGCTAGTAAAGCTTCTGCTGCCAACTGACGATAATTTGCTCCCTCTGGCTTTTCTTCAAGCTCAACATTTAATGAATAACCGCCCGTAAAGTCCATGCCAAACATGGTTTTATATTGAGCAGAGAAAAAATAACCTCCTAGCGCTATCATAGCGAAAGAGATGATTATAGCACTTCTAGCATGCTTTAAGAAATCAAAGTGAGTATTGCCGATCAGCTGGGACATAGACAAGGATTTATGCTTAGGATCTTGTACCCACCCAGCAAAAAAGTACCGTGTCATGAACAGGGCCGTGAACATAGAGGAAATAATTCCAATGATCAAAGTTACAGCAAAGCCCTTGACGGGTCCAGAATCAAATTGAATAAGAATGAGGGCAGCAATAATAGTGGTGATATTGGAATCAATAATGGCACTAAAAGCTTTACGATAGCCGGCTTGAATAGCTGAAGCTAAGCGTCCTGATTGCTTAAACTCTTCCCGGATTCTTTCAAAAACTAGCACATTTGCATCGACTGCCATACCTATGGTGAGGACAATGCCCGCAAGTCCCGGCAATGTTAAAGGCTGGCCGATATTCTGCATAACTCCCCAAAGGATGAGAATGTTAAAAAGAACAGCTGTAGAAGCGACAACTCCAGCGAAGTGATAGTAGCCAATCATAGCGATAACCACCAAAGTAAGTGCTACCACAGAGGCCACTACTCCTCGAGTGCGCTCTTCTTGGCCCAATTCAGGGCTTACATTTTCTTCTGAAAGAATTTTTGGTGTAAAGCTTAAGGATCCAGCTTTTAAGTCGGCAGCTAGCTGATTGACTTCACGTTGAGTGAAGCGACCAGTAATCTGAGCGGAATCTTTTAGAGCTGCACGAAGGCTGGGAGAGCTGATGATTGTCCCATTTAAAACCACTGCCATGCGCCACCCTTTTCCTCGGGAATAACTTTCTTTGGGAGTGCCTACAATTTTATCTTCGGCAAACTGTGAGGTCCAGGTATAAAAGTCATCCCGTGGGCTGCCCATGCGTGAACCATCATATGAGCTTTTTACACTGAAAGAAAGCGTATTTCCTTCAGAAGAATCATAGCCCACTTGAATGTTTGTTAAGCTAGAACCCTCTAATGCATAATGGTGGAAAACAATTAGCAAGGGATGGGCCTGGTTATTCCATTCTGAAAAATCCTTACCACGTAAAATGGCGACTGAAGAAAGTGTATCGTTGTAAGTATTGCTTACTTCCTTATGCTTAGGATCAGCTAGACGTAGGCCGCTCTCATATAGCAGAGTGGCATATTCTGAACGTGGGCCTGTCAGCTCACCTGTAGCCAAGTCACCCCCTAAATGGTGCCAGGCAATCTCATTCACACTATCAATGTCTGTACGATTAGTAACTACCGCTTCATTCCATACATTTTGTAAAAACTGATTGACAGCTTCTTTTAAAGCAGGATTGTTAGGTGTGAATTTCTCATTGACTACATGAAAATACATGGCAGAGGCTTTGACAAGATCCGTAGCTGACATGTTTTGCGAGCCAGGAAAGTCTAAAACAATGTTGTTGCCTTCTAAGTGAATGGTACGTTCTGAGACCCCCATTTTGTTAATGCGTGTATATAATTCATTAACAGCTTGTTTTAAATCTTCAGGATTGGTGACTTCTCGCCCATTTTGGTCTCTGAGGCCTATGCGTACTGTTTTACCACCGGAAAGATCTAAGCCAAGCTTAAGAATCTTACGATCATCACCGCGGAAAAATTTTGCGAAGCTAAGCTTGAAATTTTGCCAGTAGGGGTTTTTGGTTGGGGCAGGAACTAGATAATGGTTAGTAATATCCAAGTCTACCTGGGCAGAGCGGTATTCTTCTTCCCATTTAAGTAAGTCTTCTTGCTGACGATCTTCGATAGCGTTCGTAGCTAGTATACGCTGCTCGACATCTGTAAAGTCTAGCAAGGCGTGGCGCTTGCTGCCTTTAGTATAGAAATTCTCGCGTGTAGCTTTAAGCAAGGTATCATAGTAATCATTGAGCTCAAAGATATAATCTTTGCTAAATTCAGCTGGTAATCCAAAGGTGGCCCCTGAATAGCCTACAAAGCCATTGGCTTGCAAGGTATAATGGAGCTGCTCGATATCATGAAGAAATTCTTGTTTTTCAGGAGAATCGGGCATTTGGCGATATTTTTGCATGATGCTATCCATTCCTCTTGCAACCACATAGATAGAGCCATTGTTAAATCCTGGTAAGGTAGGGCTCTGCTGTGCAGAAGGTGCGTATACGAGTAAACCTAGTTTTTGCTCTTCAGGCTTAGATTTTGTATACGAAGCATAGTCTCTTAGGGGATAGGCTTCACGGGTTAGCTCAGCATGTTTGGGTAGCCATACTTCTTCTAATTGATTCAGCAGCAGCTGGATTTGTTTTTCAGCGACGGCGGTTAAATTTAACGCTAAGAAGCTGTGGGGATTGGTCAATTGTGAAAGATTAACGCCAAAGGTTTCTTCCCAAGGTATTAAATTTTCATCCGTTAAACGGCCTGCACGTGCAATATCGTTGATTATTAGATTGTTTATTTTATCTCTTAAAACATCCGCTTCTTCATCTCTGCTAGGAGCTTGGCGGATGGCTTGAATATCTGGATAAAGTTGAAGAAAGATTTTCTCATTTGACCAATCAATAACCAGCCCTTGAACAAAAGGATTGCTTCCATCTAGTGACACTATCTGTAGTTTATCATTAGCTTTAGAGTCCTTTTGGCTAGCTTGGATTAAGCTTTTGACTTTTTCTGGCGTTAAAGCTTGTTGGCTAACTTTAAAATCAGCTGCCCGTTGTTGAAGGATAGAAATGGCTTGGCTTAAAGTATGGCGTTGTCCTTCTAGAAGAGTTAAAGCTTGTCGTTGGCTAGAATCAACTGTTTGCTTGCTCTCTTCTGCTTTTTTTATTTCTTGGGCCAAGGTGTCTTTCTTGGCTCCCAAGCCTGCCTTCAGAGCTTCTGCGCGAGATAAAAATTTGCTAACTAGATTATCCTTAGAGGGAGAACTAACCTGGGTAAAGCTAGCAAAATAGCGTTTAGCCATTGCTTGATTAGCTTGTAAGGCTTTATTTGCTTCTACAATTTCACTGGCAAGGTTGAGTACAAGATCATCGTAAGAGCTAGTGGGGTTATTTTTAATTGCTTGCAAAAGGGTGGCTGGTTTGCTTGTGCTGCCAAAAGCTAGAGCTAACTGGGCCACACGGTCTTCAACTAATTGACGATAAAAGTCAGTAATTTGCCCTTCAGCATTTTGTTTGTAAGCATACTGAAAAAATTCTTGTAAATCTTGAGGATTAAAATGAATGTTTATTTTTCGAGAAACGATGACTTGTGTGCTCTGCTCATCTACCTGAGGATAAAGCTCGAGTTGAGCAGGAACAAATGAGATTAATGCTCCAGCTCTAGGTAAAAAACGCCTGAAAAGAGAGGCGTCTTGCGTATTATTAAAATTCACTTCAATATATTGAGGATTGTTTTTTTGTAGCTCGATAGATCGGGGCTTTACACCTAGTAGCTTAGCAAACGAATGCAGCCAATCAGTAGCATCCTGCTCAAGTTCATTGGTCCTATTGGCGATAGCAACAGCAATTTCTTGGGCACGAGTTGCGTCGATAGGGGATTTAAGAGGTTTAGTATAGTAGAAAATTGTTGGCAAAATGTTGAATAGCGTCAAAATGATGACTGCTAATATCAGATATAATTGCCAGCGCTTTTGTTTTTCCATGACAATTCGTTTCCTTATTTAAAGCTTTCATTTGATAGAAAAGGGTAAGCAGATAGGATAACAAAGAAAAGGTCATTCTGTCTATAAAATTGAAAGAGAACCCCAAGTTGTTGCTTAACCCGGGTTTGATCTATGTGGTTACCCTTGAAGTCCAAAAAGGCTAAATCAGTTGTTGCATAAGTAAACTCTAATCAATAAATTTATTGTTATTATCTATCTTACCTCGTGCTAGCTGTATCTATAAGATGCAAGACTTAAGAAAAGTTATTAGACAAAGAAATGATAGATATTCATCTCCTTTTAAGCTATCCATAAATAAAAAAGCCACCTGCTTGAACAGAGGTTCAAGCAGGTGGCTTGTATTAAGGCCAAGCTTTTAATCAACCCGATATTTTTGCAGTTCCCTCTGTTTCTACCAGAGTAGACCCTTCAGAAGTATCAGTTTTTTCATGAGTTAAAGCTGTAAATTGACGGTTTAGCGATCTTACTGCAGCTAACCAAATGAGGATAAAGATGGTCATAATGATAGCTACATAAGGAGTAATGGCGGCTAGCGATCCGAATGCAACAAGCAGACCTTGTTGAATAAAAGAACCTCCAGATTTACCAAGACGTGCACCAACCACATCAATAGCAGCCTTGCCTTTGACCTTGGATTCTTGGTCAAGAGGAATATAAGCCATCTCTTTCGTCGGATCAAATAAAGAGTATTTCGTCGATTTACTCATAATATTTTGTATCATACCAAAGATTACTGCTAGCATAAGTGAAGTCGTGCCAAAGTAGCTAATGAAGCCGGCAAGGTGGTCCCTAAATATAACGAAAGAAAAGAAACCGATTCCTGTTATTAATAAAACAATAGGTGTTGCCATAGCAGCAAAGCCCCAGCCTTTTTTGCGGGTAATCCAGCCGCCTAAGAACATCATGATAATTGTCATCAATCCTGTAATGGTAGAAAATATGCCCATAAAAGCATTGTAATCATTAGGATTTTTGTATTGTAGCTTAAGTTGTCCTTTCCAAGTTACTTCCACTAAATTAATGCAAATGCCATAAGAAATGACAAGCATAGCAATGCAGAGAATGTACTTAGATTTAGCTAGAAAAGCAAAACTTTCTAAAATACCCATTTTAGGTTTAGATTTTTTTCCTTTTCTTTCCTCTTCTGGGTTGTAGAAGCGTGGATCGGTCAAAACGTTTCTATTCATCCAATAGTAGATAGCAAGCACCGATACACCAGCTAAAACAACAAAAGTCATTAGATAGTTAAGAGAAACTTGCCATGGATCTACGCCAGCGGGAATGCGACTCTGGATCCTAGAAAAATAGACAATCGTAGGGCCAGAAACAAGCAAGGCAACATTCGCTCCAAGGCCTAGCAGAGTATAAAAACGCTTAGCTTCAGTCACACGCATAATATCATTGGCAAAGCCCCAGAACATCAAAGATAAAACGGCGCTTCCCCATAGTTCTGCTAAAATATAAAACAGAGAAAATGTCCAATCTCTGTAGCAAGCGACTAAGCCGCTTAAACCTGCAGGTAGGATTGACTGCAGATAATCTGCTGAGGTGGTGGGATGAAGAAGCTCTCTGTTGGGATAGAGAACGAAAGCAAAAAGAGCGAAAAAGACCAGGAAAGGTGTAAGGACCGTATAAAAAAGGGCCTCTTTGCTAAGAATATTGCTCAGTTTAGCATACAAGAGCATGAAAATAATTGCAGCAGGGACCACACCCCATACTTTTAAGAAAGGAAGAGTTTCAGCTCCAGAAGCTGTTACAATTAGCGTATCTTTTGTATCACGCAGGATAGTATAGTTAAAAGAAATAAAGAAAAACATCAAGAACATAGGTAAAAGCTTTTTGAGCTCATAGTTATGGACGGGCCAAAAAAATGACCGCACCTTACTAAACTCTTGTCCAGCATTTTGTGCCATATATCAAAACCTCTGATTGTAAAATAAGCGTTATATGTGCTTAATTAGCATCCACTTGTAACACTTAAGAATTTAATAAAAAACACTTTTGTTTATAATGAGAATGCATAATGTAAAACATTTTTAATTAATAGGCAAGAGTAAAGACAAGGAAAGGATAGGGGGTGGAAAGAGGGCGATGATTTATAACTTACTTTCATTTTGTTAAAATTAGCATATACCGGCATGACTCCACAAAGTAGGCTAGAGCAAAAAAGCTTTTGCTAAACCTTAAAAAAAATAGGTTAGGGGCTCGCCTTTTTGTTAGATCTATAATTTACGGTGTAATTCTGCACTTTGTATGCTATAAAAAAGCATGTAGACCTCTAAAAAGGGTTTATCGCTCTAAAAGCATGGTTTTGTTAACCTCTGATAGCGTGAAGAGTTATTTGAAAACATGGTTAAGTCAATCTTCAACTCTATGGTAACCTTTTAAACTTTTTCTAGTAGTAAATGCCAAGCTATTAGAAGCGGAAAGGTGCTTTGTTAAGGTGCTTAAAAGAAAGTCTAGAGAAGAGACAAAATATGTTTAATTTTGCTACTGAGCAGGGTTGGGGTCTAAAAGTTAAAAATCTAAAAGAGAAGATTGAGTGGATGAAAAGCCTTCGAAGTATAAGTAAGCATGTACATTTCGAAGGCCTAATTATTTAGCTATATTGAGGGGCCAAGGAGTTGGCAGAGGCAGCAAGATTATTGTTCAAGCTGATGGCTTCAACATAAGATGTCCAAAGGTCTTGCTCCACTTTACCGTGCCTAATGGATGCAATGAGCTCTCTTTTGATAGAACGTAAGTCTTTTTTTGGAGTGAGTTTACGAATCATTTCTTTATCACCTGCTAAACGGGCCATGTTCAGCATGCGTTCAATGTCCTGCTTGGAAAATAGAATTTGGTCTCTACGCTTGCGTGAGCCTCTAGCAGCTCGCTGCTTGGGTGTTACAGGCGAGGGCTTATCGACATTAATAATGTATTTTAAAATCATATCAGTGAGCTGTTCAGGATCTTCTGTCTTCATTTTGCGCATGGTAAAATGATGGATATAACCACCTGTTGAAGAAGGAATGTAGCGACAAATATCATTTTCTTTCTTGGCACCTAATTTCTTAACAGCCGTTTGAATAAGACTTTCCAATTGTTTTGAATCGGATTTTGAGCTTGTACTCATTGATATACCTACTTAATTTTTATTTTCGTTAGAGTTATAAATAACGCTGTTTTTTATTGCGTTCCGAAACCTTGAGTTTTCCTAAACTTTGTTTGTAGTGAAGCGGGAAGAGGAAAAGTATTGATTTCTTTATTTACTAATGAAAATTATAGATTTATATGAATTTTGTGCAACCTAAAATTTATTCATAAACATATAATTTCTGCCTCATTACTACCCGCACAAATAATAGTAGAGTAAGAATATGTTTTTTTAAACGTTTGAAGGTAATCTGTTCATTTAGTACTATAGGCTTTTAAAGAATGGCTAACGACTTCCTTTGTCTGTAAAACCTTATATGCTAGGTGCAATCATGCCACTACCTATGTTTCCAGTTGCTTTTGAAGCTTCGGCAACTCTTGCGCATGCTATTATTGGCATTGCTGCGGGTAAAGGTGGAGTAGGAAAATCATGTGTCACGGTGAATCTGGCAAGGGCTTTAAAAGATTTAGGCTTTAAGGTAGGGATACTAGATGCCGATATTTACGGTCCTTCTATCCGTCGCATGTTACCTGAAGATAAGATGCCAGAGCAATGCGATGAACGTATTCTACCAGCTATATGCCAGGGAATTAAGGTTATATCTATGGCTTATTTTAGGCGCGACGATGAAGCTGCAGCCATTCGTGCTCCCATAGCTAACACTATTGTTCAACAATTCATTAAAAATGTAGATTGGGGAGAAATAGATTTTTTATTAATTGACTTTCCACCGGGAACGGGTGACATTCAACTAACCTTGAGCCAAAATGCTCAATTGAATGCTGCAATCTTGGTGACAACTCCCCAAGAAGTGGCGTTAATGGATGTAAGAAAAGCAATGGACCTGTTTTATCAAATGAAAATTCCTATCCTAGGCGTTATAGAAAACATGAGTTATTATCAAATCTCCCCCCATTTAAAACCTGTTTATCCTTTTGGTCAAGGGGGAGGGGGGCGTTTAGCTAAAGAAGCAGGCCTTTCTCTTCTAGCCCAAATTCCAATAAGCGCTGAAATTTCCCATAGTGGCGATAAAGGAAATTCATTTTTTGAGGAAAAGACCCTAGCAGCTCAAGCGATTAGTAAGACTTTTATAAATTTAGCAAAAAAAATGATGGAGCAATTGGCAGCAATAAATAAGAGTACAACTTTGGGAGTGGAAAAATTTTTTCAAAAAGATCCTGCTACTTTTACTCTGCAATGGAGCGATGGCTTAATGGCAGACTTCTATTTGTCTGATTTGCAACGTCGTTGTCCTTGTGCTGGATGCATAGAAAAAAACGTAGAGAACAAAGTAGGGGATGAAAAAACTCATACTGACGAGCTACGAGCCTCTACGATTGAAAGGGTAGGACATTACGCTTTACGCATTTATTTTACATCTGGTTGCAATCAAGGCCTCTATACCTTTAGTTTTTTGCGCCAAATGGCTGAGGAGCAAAATTCATGAAATTGTGGCTACAAATGTATCTATGGATGAGTGTGTTTCTAATGGTAGCTTGCACCTCTGAGGACCAGCATCGTCGTATAGAAAGAGAGGGCTTTGGTTTAAAGAACGGTAAAATTAAAGCTTTATCGACCATTGCCATGATCGGCGATATTGTGCAACAAGTAGGGGGAGAATATATCGATAATTTAACTCTAATGAGAGGGGATCTAGATCCACATACTTATCAGCTTGTGAAAGGGGATGATGAAAAGTTAGCTTATGCAGATGTGGTGTTTTACAATGGATTAGGTTTAGAACATGGACCCAGCTTACAAAGATTCTTAGAAAGTAATAAAAAGGCAGTGGGTTTAGGAAATAAGATAATTAAAGATTACCCCTCCTTAATTATTTATAGTCAGGGGCAGATTGATCCTCATATCTGGATGGACATGGCTATATGGGCAAAAATTATTCCCTATATCGTGGAAGTATTAAGTGTTAATGATCCCATGCATGCTGAAGTATTCCATGCTAATGGCGAAAAACTTATGCAGGATTTACTTCAGAGTGATCGAGAGATTAAATACGAGCTAGGGTTAATTCCCTCTGAGAAGCGTTACCTAGTAACCAGCCATGATGCATTTAACTATTTTGCCAGAGCTTATCTAGCTACGGAAGAAGAAAGAATAAATGGGAAATGGGTGCAAAGGGTTGCCTCCCCAGAAGGTTTAGCACCTGAGAGTCAATTGAGTACCAGCCATATCCAAGAGATTATAGATTATCTTTTTAAACATAGAATACAGGTTATTTTTCCGGAATCTAATGTTAGCAAAGATTCCCTTCGTAAAATCATTTCAGCAGGTAAGGAAAAAGGATTAGATATTACTATTGCTCCTTGTTGTCTCTATGCTGATGCTATGGGTTCTGCTGGCTCTAGTGGGGAAACTTATCAGAAAATGATTAAACATGATGCCGATTGGATTAAAAGATGCTTAAAGGTTGAAGGATGAAAAAACTGCAGATACAACCTTCCGTACTAGAAGCTCATCAGCTTACCGTTAATTATGACAAAACCCCTGTACTATGGGACATTAATTTTAAAGTGCCTTCAGGCCTGCTTGTAGGTATTCTAGGACCTAACGGTGCTGGCAAGAGTACTCTTATAAAATCTGCTCTGGGGCTAGTAAAACCTATTTCAGGAAAAATTGAATTTTTTGGTTTGCCTTTAAAAAAAGTTCGTAAAAGGATTGCGTATATTCCCCAACGTCAAAGTGTAGACTGGGATTTTCCCATTACAGTGCGCGATTTGGTTTTAATGGGATGTTATGGAAGGCTAGGCTTATTGAGATGGCCGCGTAAAGCAGATCGAATGGCTGCCCATCGCTATCTAGAAATGGTTGGCATGGGAGCTTATGCCGATCGGCAAATTAGCCAGCTATCAGGTGGGCAGCAACAACGGGTATTTATTGCTCGTGCTATGTTGCAAGAAGCAGATTTATATTTTATGGATGAGCCTTTTGCGGGTATAGATATAGCAACAGAAAAAATTATTATGAAAATTCTAATCCAACTGAAAGCTCAAGGAAAAAGTGTTTTTATTGTTCATCATGATTTAAACAATGTTGAAAATTACTTTGATTGGGCTATATTGCTTAATATGCGTTTAGTGGCATGCGGGCCGGTGGAAAAAATATTCAAAGCTGATAATTTACAAGCTACCTATGGCAAAAGCTTTTCTTTATTCGATGAAGCAGTGAAATTATCTCAAGACAAAATCAAAGGAGCTGCTTCATAAACATATGTTATTTGCTAACTCGCCCTATTATTATTTTACCGACGCTGTTCTGAGAGCTCCTACACTTGGTTCGATGCTAATGTGCTTAGGAGCTTCTCTAGTGGGTGTATTAGTCTTTTTACGTAAAGAGTCTTTACTAGGGGAGAGTCTTTCTCATGCAGCCTATCCAGGTGTGATGATAGGTGTTATTTTGGCAGGAATGCTCCACCTAGACGAAGATCAAGAGATGGTGGTGGCCGGCCTGATTATGATAGCTGCTGGACTGACAGCTTTAGCAGGCCTGTGGGCTATTCATTGGCTAGAAAAATCTCTTAGGGTTCGTAGCGATTCAGCATTATGTTTTATTTTAGCGGCTTTTTTTGGGATAGGCCTAACGCTGGCTAGCCAAGTTCAATTTTCTTTTTCAACTCTTTATCGACAGGCGCAAGTTTATCTGTACGGCCAAGCTGCTACTATGACAGATATTCATATATTCGTTTATGGGACTTTGGCGTCGTTGATTACTTTAACCCTTATTTTGCTTTATAAAGAAATACAAACTATTTTATTTAATAAAGATTATGCCAAAAGCCTAGGAATAAACGTTTCAGGAATCGAAGCTATTATTTTTTTCTTGATCGTCTTAGCCGTGGTAATTGGCATTCGTTCAGTAGGCGTAGTATTAATGTCTGCTATGTTGATTAGCCCTGCAGCGGCAGCTCGGCAATACACAAACAGGCTTTCAATAATGTTAGTCTTGGCAGCCTGTTTTGGGTTGATTAGTGGGTATTTGGGCAATTATCTTTCTATAGAAGTTTCTAACTCTTTAGCTTCTCTTTATCCTTCAGCTCGGCTAGCGCTTCCTACAGGTCCCATGATTGTTTTAGTCTCCTCTTTTATTTGCTTGCTTTCCCTCTTACTAGCTCCCGAGCGAGGCGTACTTTTACGGGTGGTACGCATTGCCAAATTTCGCCACCGCTGCATGTGTGAAAATCTTCTTAAAGCTATTTGGCGTATCCAAGGAGGACATCCAGTATCTTTTGAGCAAATTGCTAAGTATCAAAGTGCTTCCAAGCTATATCTGCGTTTTGTTCTCTGGCGGCTTGTGCGTAATGGCTGGATGGTAAACGCTGGCAAGAAAGCTTATCAACTAACCAAAGAAGGAAATGTTTGGGCAGCTAAAATTGTTCGCTTGCATCGTCTTTGGGAGGTTTATCTGGTAGACTATCTGGGAATTGGGGCAGAAAAAGTACACTTGAATGCTGAAGAGATGGAGCATGTTATCACTCCGGAGCTGGAAGAGAAATTAATTATATTATTAAATGACCCCAAACGCGACCCTCACCATCAACTGATTCCCGCTCAAATTAACTTATGAATAGTATAAACACTACCTATTTCAACCCCTATACCAATCAGAACTTCTGTGGCTTTTTTCTGCAGCTGTTTATACGCCTATACAGTTTCATTGCCGGTAAAATTTCATTAAGTGAAATGGTTGCGGATGAAATTCAAATGGTTGTTTTAATAGGCGTGGCTATTTCAGCAGCTTTAGTAGGAACTTTTCTGGTCTTGCGTAAAATGGCAATGCTAGCCAATTCTTTATCGCATACAATCTTATTAGGAATTGTAAGTGCTTTTGTATTGTCGCAAAACAGTTTATTGGAAAATGAGACTCATTATTCTTCTATTGATATTAAACTTATGCTTTTAGCTTCATTGGCTGTAGGCTTGCTGACTGCCTTATTAACTGACTGCTTGACTAAAGTTGCCCGCCTACAAGAAGACGCTAGCATGGGCATCGTATTTACCAGCTTATTTGCCTTAGGAATCGTGCTAGTTACCTTGTTGACACGTAATGCCCATGTAGGCATAGAAGTTGTAATGGGAAATGTAGATGCTCTTCAATGGGAAGATTGTAAATTTGTATGGGTTATTGTATTTTTAAATGTTCTTTCTATCAGCTTGTTTATTAAAGAATTTAAAATTACTACCTTTGATCCCTATCTATCCAAAGCTT
This sequence comes from Neochlamydia sp. AcF95, assembly GCF_018342455.1. Taxonomy (NCBI): domain Bacteria; kingdom Pseudomonadati; phylum Chlamydiota; class Chlamydiia; order Parachlamydiales; family Parachlamydiaceae; genus Neochlamydia; species Neochlamydia sp. AcF95. The sequence continues at coordinate 15,756 of NZ_JAEMUC010000071.1, forward strand.
TAGGAATATCGACGATCTTCTTTAATTATTTACTCATGGTTCAAGTGGCAGCTACTACGATGGGAGCTTTTAGAGCGGTGGGGGTTTTAATGGTATTGGCTTTTATTACGGGGCCTGTATTAACAGCTAGGCTTGTAACTCACAATCTTAAAATGTTGTTGTTATTAGCTGCTGCTTTAGGAAGCCTTGCCTCAGTTATAGGTGTAGCCCTGGCACGCCATATTTTAACTGTTTACAATATACCTCTTTCTACTTCAGGTTTAGTGGTTTGCACTATTACTGCCTTGTTTGGCTTTACTTTGATTGTTAAAACAATCAAGGTAAAGCTGCTTAAGCCGAGAGATCTAGTCCTTCCTATTTTTTAATGATTTATTGAATTTACAAAGATTGTTCTCTCTAAAAAGCTGCTTCTATAAGGCTTAATAATTTTTTCTTTCTTGTTAGAACTTTTCCAATAAAGAACGTGGCAGCGCGCCAAATTATTAAGCCCATGCACAAGAGTACCCGGTGGGCCTTCATAATCCGTATCCCTGTGTGTGTATGAGCGCTTGAAAGCAATATCTTTTAAATTATCAATAGGAAGCATACATGGAGCTATGGTTTCAAAATAATAAGGTTTTCGCCGTTCCCAATTAAGGGATAACTGTAAATTTCCTAGAATTTCTCGCCCTTCATATAAATAGTTCGAATTAAAAAGGGATAAAACAAGGGTTCCTAAAGATGTAATAGAAATAGTCAACGCATAAAGAGGAGTTCTACAAATATCTAAGCAATTATTTAAAATGATTCTTGTTAACTTTGGTTGTTTTTGGTGGAGAGAAGATGAGGGGTTTAATGGATGGGGGTTAGCTCTTAGTGCTTCCCATTTCTTCTTTTCAAGATCGTAATATTTGTAAATAGATAGTGGAAAAAAAAGGTGAAAGATAGTTTTAGCTACATAAAAAATTGGGCTAAAGAGCGCAAGCGCTCCAAATTTCCAAGCTAAAAGAGATTTTTCATCGTCCCCATAAATATTCATATTTTTGGTATGAATAACAGCGGCATAACAATGCTGGATTCTTGCCGTGGAATCATGAGGACAGATTTGGTTCCATTTTATAATGATTCGCCTCCATTTGCCTGTCCCTCTCTCTGCTACCATCCTATCATTAAGGTCTAAAGCTTGGCTATTTAAAGAAGTATCTTTGTCTGTACATTTATTCATTATTTTCAAAATAAAGATTAGATATAAATATTGATTGTTAAGGTAACGATCAAGGCTTATTTTAAGTAAGGTTTTTATTTTTTTCATAGATTTTTTATCTATAAGAAAGAACACTTCGTCTTCTATTTTAAAATACTCTACTAACTCTTAAGTTGTTCATAAACATTTTTAGTAAAGCTCCATGCAATTTTTTTTTGTAAAGAAGGGAAGAGGGGAAAGGCGTAAGCGGTCACGGGATATAAAAGGTTTTTTAGATAACAGAAGGCATGGGTTGCTTGGTACGAGCGGCATATATAG
>NZ_JAEMUC010000072.1:0-92997 GCF_018342455.1 Neochlamydia sp. AcF95
ATTCAGCATCATCCGCCACTTCAATCCCTTTAACTCCTTCGGTAATATCTAATAAATCTTTAATGGATTCTAATAGACCGGGATGCTCCTTTAAGCGATTAAATACTTTATTAACTTCTTCTTCGTTAAGCATATGCAACCTCCTTTTGCTACACTTTCAGTATGTATTAATCCTTCCTTATCTTGCCAACACTTTTAATTACACCCTCTGTTAAGGAGAAAAATTTTATTAGGAAATAAAAAGGAGGAATATCCTTTTCAAGGATTGGCAAGTTTTTCGATCAAGAACAATCATTTTATAAATATCCTCTTTAAATAGCTAAAAATTAAGCTTACCCTCTAATTTTTCTATGAGCAGTCAGCAGAAAAAACACCCTTATCCCATCTCCTTCTCATTCTAAAGCCGCTCATTATTCTCTATTGTTTTTTTTACTATTTCCTCCTATACTTTTGCCACCAATTACTATGAGGTATCTATATGGCAGCCGGCCGACTTTCTTGCGGCATTGTAGGCCTCCCAAATGTGGGAAAATCTACTTTATTTAATGCTCTAACATCCAATCAAGCACCTGCATCTAATTATCCTTTTTGTACTATCGATCCGAATGTTGGAGTGGTAGAAGTACCAGATGCAAGGCTACATGTTTTATCTGAGATCTCCCATAGCAATAAAATCATTTATGCGACTATGGAGTTTGTCGATATTGCTGGGCTAGTGGCGGGTGCTTCCCAAGGCGAAGGCTTAGGGAACAAATTTTTGGCAAATATTCGAGAAACAGATGCTATCGTTCATGTAGTGCGTTGTTTTGATTCTTCCGATATCGTGCATGTATCAGGGCAAACAGATCCTATCAGAGATATCGAAGTGATTAACCTTGAGCTGTGCTTAGCAGATCTGCAGATGATTGAAAATGCTATACCTCGCGTTGAAAAGCAGCTTAAAGGAAAAAAAGAGCTAGCCTTAACCTTGGCGGTCCTTAATCGTGTGCAAGAGCACTTAAATGCCAACAAGCCGGTAAGAATGTTAGAATTTACACCCGAAGAGCGGGAAGTTCTTCAGCTTTATCCCTTATTGACCATGAAAAAAGTCATTTATGCTGCTAATGTTTCGGAAAACGATCTTCCCGACATGGAAAATTCTTATGTAAAGCGCGTGCGTGACTATGCGGCTGCAGAGGGTAATGTTGTAATTTCTATTTGTGCTCGTATAGAAGAGGAGATTGCCCAGCTTAATTTAAGCGAACGTGAACAATTTTTAGACAGCTTAGGATTGCAAGAATCGGGGCTTCAGCGCTTAATTAGAGCTTCCTATGAGATGTTAGGGCTTATTAGTTATATCACCACCGGGGAAATTGAAACGCGCGCTTGGACTATCAATAGAGGTACCTCGGCGGCAGAAGCTGCTGGTAAGATCCACTCAGACATCCAAAAGGGATTTATTCGTGCCGAAGTCGTTTCTTATGAAGATATGGTTGCTTATAAAGGCCGTGTAGCCGCACGTGAAGCTGGAAAAGCTCGCTCTGAGGGACGAGAATATGTGGTAAAAGACGGCGATGTTATTTTATTTATGCATAATTAAGCAGGTTTTATTGTGTTAGAAAATCCTAATCATCTATTTGTGACTTGTGGACAAGGCTTAGAATCTTTATTAATCCAAGAATTAGCGGAATTAGGCTTTCAACAGGTACGAGAAGGATTCCGAGGGGTTTATGTCTTGGATAAAAGTTTCCCCGCTATTTTTCGCCTTAATTATTGCTCTCGTATAGCAGGAAGGGTTTTACTTCCGCTTGCTCAGTTTCCCTGCTATGATCAAAAAGGCTTGTACAAAGGGGGAAGCAGTATTGATTGGCTAAAATACTTACCTTCAGGAAAAAATTTTGCCATAGATGCTAATGTTTCCCATCGTCAGCTAAAGAATAGCTTATTCGCAGCGCAGGTTCTTAAAGATGCTATTTGTGATCAAATACGGGCAAAGACCGGCAATCGCCCAAGTGTAAATGTTAAAAATCCTGATGTGCAATTAAATTTATTTATTCATGATAATCAAGCGACTATTAGCGTAGATACTTCTGGAACTCCCTTGCATAAACGAGGTTATCGGCAAGAGTCGGCAGAAGCCCCTTTGCAGGAATCTTTAGCTGCAGCCTTGCTACGCCTAGCTGATTATCAACCTCATGAAATTTTACTAGATCCTTGTTGCGGGGGAGGAACGTTATTAATAGAAGCTGCATTAATCGCTTCGCGCACCGCGCCTGGCTATTTGCGTCAAAAGTGGGGATTTATGCTCTTACCTCATTTTTCTTTTGAAGAATGGTTGAAAGTAAAAACGGAAATAGATGCTTTACGGCAAGCGATCCCCAAAAATCATTTATTTGGGATAGATATCAATAAAAATGTAGCGCGTATCTGCCAGGGTAACTTGCGGGCTGCAGGGTTTTTAAAGGATGTCTTAGTCAAGCAAGCCGACTTTAGAGAGTTTAGTCCTTCAATCTTGCCTACCATGATTTTAACAAACCCTCCTCATGGAAAAAGATTAGACAGTGTAGATACGCTTATTCCACTATACAGAGCGCTGGGAGACTTTATGAAGCATAAAGTTTCTAAACCTGCGCGAGGATTTGTTTTTACGGCTAATACACCTTTGGTTAAAGAAATTGGATTATCAGCGAGTCGTCGCCATGTTATTACTAATAGTAGCGTCGATAGTCGCTTGCTTGAATTTGATCTTTATTAATAAAAGCTTGCCTAAACAAAAGACAAAGTTTTTCTATACTCTATTACCCGCATGCTTTTTTTAGTTTAAATTACTGATTGCTAAATGCTTGTAAAAGTTAATCCTTAAATTTAGATTTTATAAATTACTCATACCGAAAGGCTTATAAAAAAATGCGGGAATATAGGCTATTAATATTTTCTTAGATATTTAAATAGTTTATATGCATGCATTCCCGCAAAGTCAGCTATTACGGAGAACTTTTTTAAATTTCTATTTTTCCAGCTTAACTTCTAGAGCTTGCCCAAGATCAGGAAAGGCAATATGAAAGACTTCATCATAATGTTGAACGAAATGGATGTCTATTCCCTTTTTGATGTACTCAGGAAGTTCCTCGTAGTCTCTTAAATTATCTTTAGGAAAGATAAGAGTTTTTAGACCCGAGCGTCTAGCTGCCACTAGCTTTTCTTTTACTCCCCCTATAGGCAAAATGCGGCCGGTTAAAGTTAGCTCTCCTGTCATTCCTAAATTGTTAAGCACAGGGGTATTGGTTAACAAAGATAATAAGGCTGTAACCATGGTGATGCCCGCCGATGGGCCATCTTTAGGAGTAGCACCTTCAGGGATATGAATATGAACTTGCGCTTTTTCAAAAAAACTATAGCTGGGGGCATATTTGTTTAAGGCGCTATGTAAATAGCTCCAGGCAATCTCAGAAGATTCTTTCATGACCTGGCCCGCTTGGCCCGTTAGCTTCATCTCCGTTTTTTCCGCGGCTACTTTAATTGCTTCAATGTAGAGGGTGGCTCCACCCATTGAAGTCCATGCTAAGCCTGTGCTAACCCCGATAGGATTATGTTCATAAAAACGATCTGAGGTAAATATAGGCTTACCAAGATATTCATGTAAACTCGTGGGAGTAACACGATAAGAAGGAGTTGAAACTTGGGTAGGCTTTTGCTTGTTATTTTTACGAGGTTTTTCTACAGCTATGGATGCTTCTCGAACAATGTGTAGAGCAACCTTACGCATGATCTTTTTAATATTATTTTCAAGGCTTCTTACTCCAGCCTCACGCGCATAACCATTGATAATGGCTCTTAAACCTTCAGTCGTAAAGGCGATATCTTTAGCTTTTAATCCCATTAATTTACGGTTGCGAGGAAGTAAATACTTTTTGGCAATCTCTATTTTTTCCTGCATGATATAGCCGGAAAGGCGCAAAATATCCATGCGGTCTTTAAGAGGTTCGGGGATTGTGTCTAAAACATTTGCAGTCACAATGAAGAGAATATTAGATAAATCACAGTGAACATCTAAGTAATGATCCAAAAATTCACGATTTTGTTCGGGGTCGAGAACTTCTAACAATGCCGATGCTGGATCTCCATGATAGCTACTTCCCATCTTATCCACTTCATCGAGCATGATCACGGGATTCATGGTCTGACAAAACTTGAGTGCTTGAATTAATTTTCCTGGCATCGCTCCAATATAGGTGCGGCGATGTCCTTTAATTTCTGCTTCATCTCTCATACCGCCTACAGAGAAGCGATAAAATTTTCTATTTAAAGCACGAGCTATACTTTTACCGATGCTGGTTTTGCCGACTCCGGGAGGGCCTACTAAGCACAATATACTGCCTTTTACTCCTCCAACAAGCTTGCCTACTCCTATAAATTCCAGGATGCGCTGCTTAATATCTTCTAGGCCATAATGATCGTGTGCAAGGATCTTTTCAGCTTTCATAATATCCTGGCACTCTTCACTTTGAATGCCCCAAGGTAAATTGGTCAACCAATCTAGATATCCTCGGCATACAGCGTATTCAGCAGATTGCGTCTCTAGTACAGAGAGCTTTTCCATTTCATCTTTTATAACTTTTAATACATCCGCGGGTATTTTACGTTCTCTGATACGCCCTTCAAATTTTTCTCTGTCAAGAGCTTTGTCGTCTTTTTCAATCCCCAATTCTTTTTTTATGGTTTTTAGCTGCTCTCGCAGAAAAAAATCTTTCTGGCTTTTAGAGATGGTGGATTCAATCTTTTGATTGATATTATTTTGTAACACACTTAAGTCTAATTCTTTTTTAAGCAATAAAAGAGCTCGATCAATGCGTTTTTGGATGTCAAACGTTTCTAATACTTCTTGCAGCTCTTCTCGGGAAGCGGTCGTTAAAGCTACAGCAAAATCTGCAAGTTTCCCTGGCTCGGTAAAATCAGAATGACCAAGAAAAATTTGTAATTCTTCTTTAAAAAGAGGGTTTAATTTGAGTAATTCTTTAATGGTAGAAATAATGCTAATAGCATAGGCTTTAAGCTCAGCGGTAAGCGTAGGGCTATCTTCAAAATAAGAAACTTTGGCTTTTAAAACTTTAGAGTTAGAAAGAGGACGTAAAACACGCAGTCGCCTTTCCATGTTAAGTATAACTTGTGCGCCTCCTTGCTCTAAAGGAATAATTCGCAACAGACGAGCGATAACCCCCACTTGATAAAGATCTTCAAAGCTAGCTTTATAGATATCAACATCTTCTTGCCTGGTTAAAATCAAACCGATGGACTTATGATCAGTTTTAGCCACTATTTTTAAAGTTTCAAAGAAAGGTCCAGGTTCAATAACTATAGGAGCTGCCATCCCAGGAAAGAAAGGTCTTTTCAAAAGAGGAAATATACATAGCTCATTCGGAAAGGAGTTTCTCTTCTCTGTTTTTTGTTGATTTTCAAGGGTCTTGATCACAGCATTTTCCAGCTGCTGAGTAAAAGAACTATCTTCAATATCTTCTAGATTCAAACTTGGCCTCTTACCATTTAAATTATATGAGTGATAATATTATGGAGGATAAAGAATAAACATTCAATTAAGAAAGCGCTTTTTCCTTAAGGCAGCAGAGATCCTGCCAAAGGTGTTCTTATTAAAGTTTTATTAGATAAACTTTATTCTAAGCTAGTCTATTAAGAATAACAAGAAAGTTAATTTTCTAAAAAAATATTTAATCATTAATAGGGGGTCAGTTAGGCTGTTTTTGAATACCATCGAAAAAACTTTTTTCTATCCACTATTATTCTTGGTTTATCACTCAAACGACTTGTTTTATAAATTATTTTTCACTAAGATTTACTATGAGGAATTTTAAAAGAATGAGTGTAAATACATGACCATCCCTTTTAGTGAAACTCTTTCCTTTTATCGTCATGCATTAATGAAACAGGAAAAAGCTTATTTGCATCCTTTAGCCGCCCGTACATCGGAACATAGTCGGCAGGCTGGTAATGAGGAAGATTATCGTTTACCCTATAAACGCGATGTAGATAAAATCATTCACTCTAGAGCGTATGCTCGCTATAATGATAAAACTCAGGTCGTATACTTAGTCGATAATGATCACATTACCCATCGTGGCTTACATGTACAATTTGTTAGTAGCTTTGCTAGGGGAATAGCAGAAATTTTACGCCTGAATCTTGATCTAGTAGAGGCTATCTCTTTAGGTCATGATGTGGGACATCCTCCTTTTGGTCACGAAGGTGAGGAGTATTTATCCGAACTCTCAAAGATGTTTGAAAATGGAGCGTTCGCCCATCCTTTGCAATCATGTCGGCTTTTTACTGACATAGAGCCTCTTAATCTTGGACTTGCTGTCTATGATGGTTTCCTTTGTCACGATGGCGCCATGCACAGCTCTATCATCCATCCTTGTTTTAATAAAACATGGGAAGATCACTTGAATGATAAAAAGCAGAAAGCAAGGGAACCGGAGTCTAACATAATTCCAGGAACCTTAGAGGGATGCTTAGTGAAGCTATGTGATACCATGAGTTACATAGGCAAAGATATTGAAGATGCTATTCGTTTAGGAATCATATCTAAAGAGCAGGTGCCCAAAACATTTCTAGGTACTACAAATCAAGAAATTCTGGCTACTCTTGCTAAAGAAATTATTAGAATAAGTTATGAGCAAGCTTACATAGGTATTTCTATGGAAGCTTTTGAAGCCCTAAAGTTTTTACGCGATTTTAATTTTACCCATATCTATGTTCATCCTCAACTTAAAGTGGAATCTAGCAAGATCAAGCGAGCGTATCGTCTTTTATTTGAATTATTACTAGAAGATCTTAATCATTTACACGAAGAAAGTTATCTGTGGAAAAATTATACCTTTAATAAAAATGAAGATTACAAAAATTCTACTTCTTTAGTGCAAATGGTGGTTGATTATATTTCTGGAATGACCGACAGCTTTTTTATACGTACCTTAGAAAAACTCACCCTTCCCCATAGGATTGACTTAAGAGAATGTTTTCATTAGTAATTGATACCAGTAGTGAGCGCGGTTGCGCAGCCTTCTTTGATGGGATAGAAGTAATTTTTCAAGGCAATTTTCCCTTTGGATTTAATACTTCTCAATCCCTTTTGCCCGAAATTGAACGGGGCTTGCAACATTTAGGAAGAAAAGCGGCAGACTTAAGCTATGTAGCAGTAGGAATTGGTCCGGGTTCTTATACGGGTATAAGGGTAGGGGTGGTGGTTGCTAAAGCAGTCGCTTTTTCCCTAAGAAAGCCATTGGTTACTTTTTGTAGTTTGGAAGGATTTCTCCCTTCTCAGGAAGGCTCGTATGCTGTACTTTTTGATGCAAAGATAGGGGGCGTGTATGTACTAAAAGGCCATGCTAGCCGAGGAGCTTATAAGCAGGAGGGAAAAGTACGACTTCTTCCCTTAAGCGCAGTGGGTGTATATCTACAAAATGTAAGCTATTTACTTACCCCTAATAGTCGCATACTAAAACAAAAGATAGAAAATATCTATCCTAACCAGCAGTGGATATGGGAAGAAAAAGGCCCTGATGCGCTTTATTTAAGTCGTTTATCGGAAGATAAATGGAGAAGGGGAGAGATCATGCAAAAAGAGCCTCTTGAAATTTTATATTTGCGTAAAACCCAAGCGGAAATAGAGAAAGAATTGCAAAAGAGTATTCAGTATTGATAAATTACCCATCGATTGTGTATGATGCTTCTATCATTAGAAAACTGGCAAAATTGTTGCCGTGATTACTAAACTTATAAAATTAGGAATTTAGCGAAATGTCATTAGTAAAAGTCCGTATTGGCGAACCCATCGATAAGGCCCTTCGCGCCTTGAAAAAAAGATTAGATAAAGAAGGTGTAATGAAATCTGTTAAAGCCCATCGCTTTTATGCTAAACCATCGGTTAAAAAGCGTGCAAAATCCAAGGCTGCTTTAAAATACAAAAGACAGCGCTAGAACCAGATAGGCTTGTTTAAGTAACAAGCTGATGATTTAATATAAGTTCCCAAAGGGTGTTCACATTTATTATTACAATAAATACCTCTACCCTTTAGGCTAAATTTTTTGAATTCCACCGAGTGGTTATGTTTTTTCAGTTAAAAGACATACACTCTCAAGACATCTATGTGAGCATTATGGCTGACTATTACGAAACATTGGAAATTCCACGAACTGCCACAGCAGACGAAATTAAAAAGGCTTATCGAAAAAAAGCCATCAAATACCATCCTGACAAAAATCCCGGCAATGCTGAAGCTGAAAAACGCTTTAAAGAAATTTCAGAAGCCTATGAAGTATTGAGCAATGATAAAAAACGCCAAACTTACGATCGGTATGGTAAAGAAGGCTTAGGAGCAACGGCAGGAGCTGCTGGAGGAGGATTTTCAGGATTCTCTTCAGTCGATGAAGCTTTACGGACTTTTATGGGTGCTTTTGGTGGAATGGGTGGGGAGTCTATATTTGAAAGTTATTTTGGTGGAAATGACTTTGGGGGAGGCTCAGCTCAAATGCGCCGCCAAGGAGCTAGCAAACGTGCCAATATCACTATTTCCTTTCTAGAAGCAGCTAAGGGTGTTGATAAGGAATTAGCCATCAATAACTATGTGACTTGTAAAACTTGCCACGGTAAAGGTACCCCCTCGTCTAAGGGCAAGAAAAAGTGTCCGCGTTGCCATGGCGCCGGACAAGTATATGAGCAGAAAGGCTTTTTTAGCATGTCTATGGCTTGTCCTCAATGCCATGGAGAAGGGGAAATTATCACTGAGCCCTGTAAAGATTGTCGAGGAGAGGGTTTAATTAAAGAAAAGCAGCATGTTAAAATTCATATACCAGCAGGTGTGGATAGTGGCATGCGCCTTAAGATGAGCGGTTATGGAGATGCAGGGCATGGTGGTGGGCCAGCAGGAGATCTGTATGTCTTTATTAACGTCGAGCCGCATGAAATTTTTGAACGTGAAGGGAATGATGTGTTGCTAGATCTACCGATTAGCTTTACAGAAGCTGCTTTAGGATGTAAAAAAGATGTACCCGGTCTCTATGGCCATACCTGTCGTATTACTATCCCAGAAGGTACCCAAAATGGGAAAGTATTCCGCCTAAGGAATGAAGGCTTTCCCGGTGTGCATGGACAAGGAAAAGGAGATTTGCTAGTTAAAATATTTGTGGAAACACCTACACAGCTTTCCGAAAAGCAAATAAAATTGCTGAAAGAGTTTTCTACCTTGCAAGGTCCCGCCAATTTACCTAAAAGTAAATCCTTTTTGGATAAGATAAAAAGCATTTTTAAATAAAAATTTCTTATCAATCTCTTATTCATCGAAAGGTAAAGTACGGTTCGGGAAATGGAAGGTTAAGTATTTATTTTTTTAATAAATACTAAAGTTTGTTTATCTATGCTAGAGTTGTTATCTACTCTCCTTTGTCTTAGCCAAGATTAATCCTTCTTTTTTTAACTTTACAAGTTATTTCAAATCTTTATCAAATAGATGAATCTTGCATGTGTCGGTCTTTATATTATTTATCCTCCGCACACTCGAAGCTCTGCTTTTTAATTTACCTACATTGAGGGCTTTAGAGCGATGTTTCCTCTTTTTATAACCTTTTCCTCTCGATTGCAATTTACAAAATATTTTAAATCATTCTTAACAGATAGATGAATGGCCAATATATAGCCGTTTCATAACCTTAAGTTTTCGATCATTTAGCTGATATTTCAGATTATTTTAACACTTATTATTTAACTTTTTTTCTTGAAAGGAGTTTAATCTGTCTTTTATTTAAGGGAAAAGCAGTTAAAAGATAGAAAAACCTTCTCCTCGCTAGGTAATATGGGCAAAAATGGTAAAGATATAAGCTAGAACTCGCACTAGTTTATCCCTCTTGGTAAATCACTTCATTGAGGAAAAGTACTAAGGGGGGAACAGTAAGCGATCATAAGAGACAAATCCGCTTAAATTTTGATAATGAATAATATAAATAAAAAAATTATTAAATAAATATTATAGCTATTTGAAAATATTTTGGCTTTATAGGCCGGCAAAATCGCATTTGAAGCTTGTATGCCTCCTGGATTCTTATGTGAAGATGACTTTTTAGTATGCACACGAAAAAGTTTTACTTTATAGTTTATTCTTTATTTAAACCTCTTCCTTAAGCTCAGCTTAAGCACAAGGAAAAAAATTCGTGAAGCTTGATTAACTTGGATAAAAAATATTTAAGCTTATGGAGATCTTTTTGATAAGCTTTTGACTTATAATGCGGGATTAGCCAATATCCAAAGAGGCCTAGCTTAATCTATAAGCAAATTAAAATTTCAAGTCAGGCTAATCGCTTTCTAAACTGCTTTTAAACATGTTTTTTTACATAACTTAAGGTGAACAATATGTCAATTTCTTCTTCAAAATCATCTTTTCCTCTAAGTAGAGGGCTTTATTCTAAATTAAGAAGTCTTCCTTCTTTCCCTACAGATACTAAAGCTATCTCCTGCCCTCTCTTCTATTCCAGATCCATATCTACTGCCTTTCATAATCTTTATAAAAATCATTCCCCTATCTCCCTACTTAAAGGGCATAGGATAAATTACGTAACCTTGTCAGCAGTTTCTGAGAATCAAGGCCTGCGATCTTATTGGACTAAAAGAAAATATTTTTGCAGCCCCAAGTTCAAGGATAAGTTGCAACCAAGTGCTGTGAGGGTTTTCAAAGGGCAAAGAAGATTACATACAGAAATAAAAGAAAATGGCGGGAAGGAAGAGAGAATTAAAAATGTGCGAGAATATATCAGTCAAAAGCAGGAACATTTTAAAAATATGACCTCTTTTGAAAAACAACAGCTATTTATAAGGACTTCTTGCGGTGTTTTAGTATTATATGTCTTGCGTCCTTTAATTACCGACTACGTAAAAAGAGCATTCAAAAAAGAAACTGTGCATGTTGGACTTTCGGATGAAATTTTATCTCAGCAGGGAACCTGGATTCAAACAAAAAATTTGGATAAATTAGAAGAACTTTTTAAAGAACCAGAATCTAATAGACAAAAGGTAGCAATTGTAGGCATGGCTGGGTCAGGTAGAACAACTTTAGCTAAACGATATGCAGTACATTACGAAAAGAAAATGAAAGAACAACCTGATAGAATAAGAACTGTCTTCTTTGCTGACATGAGAGACGAAGACACATTTTTGCGTGCGTATAGAAAACTTGCAGAGGATTTAGGAGTTCATGTCCCGCTTGCAGCTCAAGAAGAAATCATTATCAAAAAAGTTAATAAAAAGCTTGCAAGAAGGCCTTATTGGCTTTTTGTAGTGGACAATGTTGATGCCAAAAGTTACGAAAAGTTGCAAAAGTTTTTTCCAAATAATAAAAAAGGAGAAATTTTACTTGTTGCAAAGGAAAAGTTAGAGGGGGCCGTATCTTTTGATATACAAGACAATACGCTTAGCATGGAGGAAGCTCTCCAGATTTTTAATCATAATCTTGGTAAAGATCATTGGGCTGTTGAGAAAGCGAATAACTCAAAACGCGAACTAGCGGATGAACTTTTCTACTTACCCTTGGCTATTAAGCAAGCAGCTATCTATTTAAAAGAGGCGCCACAAGATAATAGCTTTGATGCCTTAATAGAATTCTATATCAAAAGACTAAAAGAGAGGGCAGGAATAGACGAGAAATTTTCATTGCGTTCTATCAATCTTAATAATGCTATCATGGTCATAAAAGTTGTACATTCTTTAAGTGTAGAAAAATGCGAGCAAGAGCAAAGCGAGAGCAAAACCCTTCTTTCTATTATACCCTTTTTGAATCCTTACTTTATTGATCGATCGATTTTGCGGCTGTGGTTTTTTGATAAGCATGCCAATAACGCTAGTTTGTTTAACACCATACTGGATCTGTTGGAAAAATACTCTTTAATCGCTGTAGATGGAAAAAAGGGATGGGAAGTTCACCCATCTCTACAAGAGTTGCTAATTGAAAAAGCAGAAAAGCAAGGAATAAAGCCTTCAGAAACTTTAAAAGAGATTCTTATTTTTTTTAGAAACAATTTTAAATTAGATATGCGTTTTGCCGATGGATTAAATAAAACAAAAGCCATTGAAAATCAGCTAGAGACTCTTTTAAAACATGCAGAAAAATTTGATTTGCAAGAAGAGTTAAAGCCTTGTTTCGTTCACCTTTACAATGTTTTAGGTAATTATTATTTACAATCCAATAATTTCTTCGAGGCGCGGCAAGCTTTTAAGAAAAGCTTAGAGCTTGTGAAAGTTCAAATAGATCACACAACAGCTGAGCAAATCTGTGATAATTTAAAAGCGCATAAAGAACTTCCAGCTTTATGTGCTCAGGCTCTTCACTACTTAGGAAAAGTCTATTTTCATACGCAGGGGATAGATCAGGCAAAAAAATATTTTCAAAAAGCTATTGATATCCAGGAAGTAATAACAACTCGGCGAGATGTGTATGACAATCCCAATCCTTTTGACTTTATAGTTTTTCAACGCCAAGGCAAAGGTTGGGCTCTCTTAGAGGGCGATAAGGATGATTTGTTACAAGCGGAAAAATTATATCTTAATCTCTTTAAACAAAACCCTTGCATGCCTGCAGGGCAACGTGATCTGTTTAATGAAAGATATTGTAATATTCAATTGAGCAGAGTCTACTTAAAGTTAGCGCAGCAAGAAGCGGATAAAGAAAAAAAAGAGGAATATTATAATAAAGCACGCGAGAGACTTGAAGTAGGAGGAATTGAAAATGGCGTGCCTTTTCAAGGCGCCATCCAGATGATGCAGCAATATGTAAGATCGGGAGAAATTTGCCTGATGTTAGGAGAGTTATACTTAGATAAAGACTGTCCTTTTGGAGATCTTGGAAAAGCTCAAGACTATTTTGAAAAGGCTTCGCAACTATCAAAAACCGATCTTATGATTGGTGCAAAGTCCAAATACTACCTAGCCAGGCTTTATTTGGAAAAAGGCCTTTCCCATCAAGCTTTTAAGGCTATTAACGAGTCAATTCACTTATTTAACAAAGTAGGGGGGAAAGGATTAACTAAGATCCATCCTAAAGGCTTCTACGAAGCAGAGAAAATAAAAGAAGCTTTTAAAAATGATGCTCCATTAATCTTGTAGATCTTGAAGCTCTCGTACTTAAGCTATGAAGGAAGGAGTTTCTATTAGACAGTAGCTTTAGCTATTCCTATCTTTTATTGCAGAAGCATGAGAGCTAATTAGCCTTTAGGTTCAAATGCTAGCTAAAATGTTTATCATATGTAGCAAGAGGTACAAAAACGAAGGGCTCTTTATTAAAAATGTGCCAAAAGAAAAAGGGAGCTTATAAATTTTTAAGCTTCTAAAAAATTACACTCTTTTAGAGGATAAAGTGGATAGATAGGATAAGAGAGCTTTACCATTATAGTACTTAGCAAAACCCTTTAGCTTTTATAGGTTCAACCTTTAAATTCTTAAGAGACATTCTCTGAATTAATTTATTGCGCTATTCTTCTTACCATTAGACGTATCATGGCTAAGTAGAGGAACGCTTGGCTGGTGTTTGGCAAGGCCTCATAATCCTTACTTAATCTGCGGCATTTGCCAAACCAGGCAAATGTTCTTTCTACTATCCATCTTTTTGCTTGTAGATGAAATCCTTTTAGCTTAGATCTTTTAATGATTGTTAAATCAATGCCATGTAAAGCTGCTTCTAGTTTCATCTCTTCCCCGCTATATCCTGTATCGGCAAACATTTTTTTTGGCCATAAAGCTTTTCCTTGGAAATAATAAAATAGTGCTTTTAGCCCATCTCTGTCGCTACAAGCTGCGCTACTTACTACCACTGCTATTAACAGTCCTAAGTGATCCACCACTATGTGCCTTTTCCTACCTTTAATTTTCTTGCCGCCGTCGTATCCGCAGAGCCCTTTTTTTCAGTTGTTTTGACACTTTGACTATCAACTATAGCTGCGCTAGGTTCCGCTAACTTGCCTAAGCTTTGGCGAAGCGATCGCCTTAAATAAGTATTAATTTGCTCGAATAAATTACTCTGCTTCCATCTTAAAAATTGAGAGTAGACTGATTTCCAAGGAGGTAGATCATGCGGAAGATCTGTCCATTGGCAACCTGTCCTTAAAACATAAAAGATGGCATTAAGCATCTCTCGTCTAGCGTGCTTAGGTGGCTTGCCAGCTTTTTTCTTGCATATTATAGGTTCAAGCACTTGCCATTCTTGATTGTTTAAATCGCTAGGATAAGGTTTTCTTATCATATTAGGCTCCTGGTTAAACAGCCTATATTTTAAACGATTTTAATAATTCAGAGAATGTCTCTAAGATAAATGGTACTTTATTTAATAAATATTTTTAATATGCAAAAGCTTTTTTTGACGTTAAATTTGTTTCAACCTTTAGTGTGGCTATCAAAAATAAATAGATCAAGACTCTTAGTATAAAATTGTAAAGCTCCTTAAATAGGTAAATAGCCTTGAGAGGACCAAAAAATAAACAGCATTATAAAGAATTAGGAGTTCTCAATGAATAATACCTAGCATCTTAAAGGGTACCTTAAAGACCCATAGGACGTGGTAAAGGCTTATCTTCCTCTTCCTCACTATCCTTTTCATTTTTATCTTTTTTGCCTTCTCGATTTTTTTTAAAATCTTTTTTGGCTTTTTCTGCTCGCTCGGTAGCATTTATATCAAAAGGCTTGGGAGTAGAGGCAAAAGGATTATTACTAACGATAAGATTACCATCTTCATAAAGATCTCGAAAACTATTATTGATAGGAGCACCCATAATTTTCCCTCCTGATTAATTTTATTATATAATATTAAAATAATTAATATCAATATAGGTGCAAAAAAATTAAGGGACATAAGACCACCTAGCAGGAAATAGGGCTAGCCTTGGTAAAACATTTGGGTGGTTTATGTCTTGCTAGTGGATCGAAAACTTTCATTTATGCTGTTTTTTGCTTTAAATGCCTTTTGTTAATCCAGCTTTTCTAATTGCAAGGATCCCTTTGTCTATCAAAGTGCTTAAGGAAAAAGGTAGACGAGTGAAAAATGTAGTAAGCATCTTAAATAAAACCATAAGGATGAAGCGGGGTCTAACAGTTTAATGATAGAATGATTGTAAACTTAAATGGATGATGACTTGAGGCTTTTTGCTCTTAAATATTATAATGATCTCTTGCATAGATAGGAAAAAGGGAAGAATAACAAGAGAGGTTTTTTTTTGAGGAGAACTTAAATAGATAAGCAAATAGTAGTAAGAATTTTCCCCATATTTTTTGATTAATGCTGCATAAGGGAAGAAAGCTGTATAGATCTAACCTCACTCAGAAAAACACCTGAAATACTATTTAATTCTGTCTCTGAGCTATTAACATTCTTACATTAGGGTTTATATGGAAAGATATCATGCCTTAGATCCTTACGAGGAATCTATCATTTTAAAAAAAGGGACTGAAAAGCGTGGCACGGGTAAATACTACCACTTTGCTGAAGGAGGTATTTATCTATGCCGTTATTGTGATGCTCCTTTATATATGTCCTCCGATAAATTTCCTTCTCAATGCGGATGGCCTAGTTTTGATGATGAAATTAAGGGTGCTGTGGAGCGCAAGCTCGACGCAGATGGGGAGCGTATAGAAATTCTTTGTCGACGCTGCAGCGGGCATCTAGGACATCTTTTTATTGGAGAAAGGCTGACAAGAAAGAATCAGCGCCATTGTGTAAATTCAACCTCGCTAACATTTAACCCTGCATTTACTCAAGAGGGCTATGCCAGAGCTATTTTTGCTGCCGGTTGTTTCTGGGGCGTTGAACATCTTTTTAAAAAAGTTGAAGGGGTAGTTAGCACTACCGTAGGTTATACAGGAGGCTCGACAGTACATCCAAACTATAAAGAGGTCTGTACGGGAATGAGTGGCCATGCAGAAAGCGTGGAAATTATATTTGACCCTGATATTGTAGATTATGAAACATTGGCTAAATTATTTTTCGAGATTCACGATCCCTCGCAGCACAACCGCCAGGGACCTGATAAGGGTGAACAATATCGCTCGGCAATCTTTTATCTCTCGGAAGCGCAAAAGAAGATAGCCGAAAATTTGGTGATAAAATTGGAAAAGAAGGGGA
Organism: Neochlamydia sp. AcF95; assembly: GCF_018342455.1. NCBI lineage: Bacteria > Pseudomonadati > Chlamydiota > Chlamydiia > Parachlamydiales > Parachlamydiaceae > Neochlamydia > Neochlamydia sp. AcF95. Next base: position 16,143 of record NZ_JAEMUC010000072.1, read on the forward strand.
TTAAAGTAGCTACCCGCCTTTTGCCAGCAAGTTTTTTTTATTCTGCCGAAGAATATCATCAAGATTACTATGACAAAGTCGGTAAAGAGCCTTATTGCCATGCGCGTGTCAAACGTTTTTAACTATGCCTTTTCTTGCAATTACCAATCACTATGCTTCCCGCCTTAACATCATAAGGAGGAAGCAAAGCAAGGTGAAGGTAAGTGTGCCTACCATAGGTGCAGAATTTTCCACCACAGACACCCTATGCCTATCCAGATAATCAAAAAGATAAAACTCATTACAAATCCCATTTTCCACCAAGTTTTAAGATTTACATATTCAGATCCAAATAAAATAGGTGCTGATCCCGTTCCATAATGGGTAAGGCAGGCGAACAAGCTGCTAGAAAAGGCAAGTGAAAGAGCTATAAGATAAGGGGGAATATGTAGATGAAGGCCGACAGTCAGAAAAGCCGCATACATAGAGCTAACATGAGCGGTATTGCTAGCAAAAAGATAATGACTATAAAAATAGGAAAGCACCAAAATGGGCCATGCCCAGTACCAGGAAGTGTTTGTCATCATGGCACGAAGGTGGCTGCTCATCCAACCAATTAATCCAAAGTTATTTAAATAAGTGGCTATCATCACTAGCGTAGAAAACCAAATCAGCGTATCCCAAGCCTCATGTTCTCTCTTAATATCTTCCCAAGTAAGTACACCTGTTAAAAGTAAAATGCATATTCCTAAGAAGGCCACTGTCGTACTATCTATGCTAAGATAGGCTTCTCCGCAAATCCATAAAACAATTAACAAGAAAAACACCACTAAAGTAATCCATTCATATTTTGACATAGGACCCATTTGCTGAAGATTCCTGATAGCTAAATCTTTAGCTTCAGGGGTTTCTTTAATTTCTGGAGGATATAATTTATGCACAAGATAGGGAATGGCAATTAAACTTAATACTCCTGGGAGGCTGGCGGCTAAGGCCCATTGGCCCCAGGTAATGGGGATATTATGGTTAAGCAGTACTGCTACGATGAGAGGATTTGCTGCCATGGCGGTAATAAACATGGTGCTAGTGATTAAATTGCAATAGTAGGCGGTAAGGATAAGATAGCTTCCTATGAGGCGTTGAGAATGGCGCTCAGGCGAGCTTCCAAAACTAACAGCTAACGCTCTAACGATAGGAAAAATGATGCCTCCCGCCCGTGCTGTATTACTAGGAATAGCAGGAGCCAAGATAAGTTCGGTAAAAGCTACCCCGTATCCTAACCCTAAAGTTTTTTTTCCTAAAAAAGCCACCAATAGGTAGGCTAAACGCATGCCCAGTTTTGTTTTAATAAAACTTTTGGAGATAAGGAAGGCAGCTACAACAAGCCAAATGATAGGATGGGAAAACCCGCTTAAAGCCTCCTTCAAAGTAAGTGTCTGAGTGACAATAAGAGTAGCCAGAGCTAAGAAAGAAATGGCTCCCATGGGCAGTGCTTTTCCTATTAATCCTACAATCAGAGCGGAAAAAATGGCTAACAGTTGCCAAGCTTTAGGCTCAACTCCTACAGGCGAGGGAGCAAATCTTATACATGCACCCACTGTGCAAGCAATAAGAAGAGGTAGAAAATTGGCACCTTTAAAAACTACTTTGCTAGAGTGCTGAGGATGTGACATAAGATGTCTCCAAAAATATTTATAAGGAACCTATATTACTAGGAGAAGGAATTTCTTTTAAGATGAAAATCTTGCTTGCGTAGATGAAGCCGATACTGTCATAATGTTATTCTACCCCTTAACCCAAAAGGATTAAAAATTATGATTACAGATATAGAATCTTTAAATTTGTTGGATTTAGACCAATTTTCAGCTGATTTAGAAGAACTCAAGCAGGAGATAATTACTGAAGAAGCTGGAGAAGATGAGGATGATGTTATCCTAGAGGTCATTAAAGTGATCCAGGAAGAAATCGTTAAACGTAAGAGTAATCCAGAGAAAAAAGATCTTGCTAGCAATGTAAAATTTTTGGCTTATATCAATTTATTTAATTCTTTATTCGGAGAAGCAGACTTTGAGGAATTAGATGAGGATGAATTAGAAGATATTGAAGAGGATGAAGAAGAAAAATAATTGATGAATAGAAGAGCGGCATCATGCCGTTCTTCAGCAAGCAAGATCTCTTTTTTACTCTTAAATTTTTTTCATTAGAGCACTAAACTTTGGGTTTAATTAAGGAGAAATATTCATAAAGTTTACGTGTTGGTAGGAATAAATCTTACCTGCTTTTCATAGCTAGGCATCTTTCTTGTAAATTCTCTAGAAATTTTACTACCAAATGTGCATTTTTAATCCCTACTTTTAATTCTAGGTAGCAGGTTTATTTGCCTGTGATTACGAGAATCTTTTTTATTGCTTTTGGCCTTGTTCCTTGAAAATTAGGTTGCAGTCACTCGTTTAATGCTTAGAAAAATTATTAAATATAAGAAAAAATCTTACTAACTATAGATAAATAAGCCTAACGCTTAAGCTTTGATATCTAAAAAATATAGACTCTGCAATTAAGCAAGCTAAAGGCATCAACCATCATGCATTTACTTTCGAAAGACGCCTTTGGGTGTCCTTATCTTTTTCTTGCTCCCATGGAAGGAGTAGGAGACCGCTGCTTTCGTAAAGCAATGGCGACCATAGGGGGATTCGATGAGGGTGTTACTGAATTTATTCGGGTGCCGAGCAATGCTCATGCGCCAAGCTTAGCTAAAGTTTATGACTCTCATGAAATCTCTCCTATTCCTTTAGCAGCTCAATTGATGGGATCAGAACCTAACTTAATGGCAGAAATGGCGCTAGAGATAGCTCGCAGGGGAGCACCTCGCATAGATTTAAACTGTGGGTGCCCTTCTAATAAAGTGACAGGCAGAGGTGCAGGTTCAAGTCTACTAAAAGAACCTCGGCATCTTTATGAAGTTGCAAGGGCTTTAGTAAAAGCTGTAAAGGTTCCCGTGACGGTTAAAATGCGTTCAGGATATGAAGACACTTCTCTTTTTAAAGAAAATTTACTTGCCGCACAAGAAAGTGGGGCGTGTTTTATTACTTTACATCCTCGCACTAAAGTAGAGGGATATGGACCTCCTGCGCGGTGGGATTTGATTGCAGAAGCGAAATCTATTTTGAAAATTCCCGTAGTGGGTAATGGAGATATTTTGTGTGTAGAAGATGCTGTGCGCATGTTGAAAGCAACCCACTGTGATGCCCTCATGGTGGGGCGAGGAAGCGTAATTAACCCATTTATCTTTCATCAAATACGTGCTTATTTTTCAGGGAAGGCTTTTATACCCACATGGGATTCTTTAGATACTTATCTCAGAACTTACTTATCGGAAATACCTTTAACAAGCCCCGTTCGCAATAAAATTAATAAGATGAAGCAATTACTAAGTTTTCTATACAAAGCCAACCCGCAGCTATCAAGCTATCGCCAACACATGTTAACTTCGCAATTTAACCATTTAGATGCTTTTATGGAGGATGCAATGCATCATCTTAAAAATTTTTATATATAATTTTTTTTTCATGTTCTCTAAAAATCCCATGAAAATTTTTATTTTCTGGTTAGTCCCAAGCTCTAGCTTATTCAATGAAAGGCATAATGTTTTATAAATTCTAAAAATTTATAGAATACAAGAATAAATTTTTTTTCTTTTAATTAATTTTTAGCCCATTAAGCTCTCAAGAGCTGGAAATTTTGTATTCCTATTTGCAAGTTTCGTGTTATACCAGGATGCACCTTCAAAATTAGCTAAAAAGGATAAATTTATGAGTTCAGAAATTTCTCTTGGATACCCTTATATTTTTCCTACATTTGAACAGATAGAAGATAAAGCACCTAATCATAAAAGAACGCGTTCAATCTATGCGGAAATTGCCTTAAAGATATTCAAAGAATTAGAACTACTAGATTTGTGCCAAGCCAAGTTAGTATGTAAAGAATGGAAACAGCAAATTAAAGGCAGTTTCTTAGATGAGGAAGAAGCTTACACGCAAGCTTTAAAACGCGCTATTCAAAAGGAAGAACTTATAAAAGTAGCTTCTTTTATAGAAAAATTAGGCAAAAAGAACGTCAGAGACATTTCTTCAAGCTGCGGGTCTTTACAATTACGCTTTACAACTATTTTCAGAAGATAGACAGGAAATAATTAAAAAAAAGCTTTTTAAGGTTCAAAGCCTACTTACTGAACTATGCAATGGAAAACCTATAAGCCTTGAGCAAATGAGGAAGCAATTTGAAGCTAATCGCCAAGTATTAAAAAAGCTTAGAGAGGAAATAGAGAAAAAAATTCAAGCTCTTGGCTCAAATCCCTCATCTGAGGAAGTAAGAGATCTTTACAAGGAAATTACTCAAGGGATGAAAGATTTCTTTAAAATTCTGGTCGAACAGAGTATTGATACTTTAGGAGCTGCTCCCTGCGAATATGCTATGATAGGCTTTGGTTCCCTGGCTAGAGAAGAAATGACTCCTTATTCCGATTTAGAATTTGGTATTCTTATCCAGGGGGATAGTGAAGACAATAGAGAGTACTTTAAGCGCCTGACCAATCTAATTCACCTGAGGGTTATTAACTTAGGAGAGACGATTCTTCCTGCTTTAAATATTCCCTGTATAATAAAGGCTGGCTTTTTTGATAGTGTCACCCCTAGAGGTTTTGCTTTTGATGGTGAAGGAGCGAAAGGAAAAGGTTGTAAAACTCCCTTTGGCAATCGTCAAACATTTAAGCTTATTCAAGCTCCCGAGAAGATGGCTCAATATATTGCGCAGGATGAGCAGGGTAAATGGTGGCATGACAAAGAGCCTCATCTTCCCATGGAGCTTCTGAACTTTACCCATCTGTTAGGTAATTCCGAATTAACTGCTCAATATAAGCAAAAAATTCAAGAAAAGCTCAATACGCCTTACCAACAATGCCGTAATCTTCGTCAATACTTAGCTAAGGTTCATTTAGTTAAAGAGGATATGGCATCTTTTGACCCAGGTATGGGTCATTTAGAAAAACAAGGTATGCTTTTTAAGGTTAAAAATGATTTGTATCGATTTCCTCATCTAGCCATGGACCGACTAGCTCTTCTTAAAAAAATAGTAGCCTCTGATACTTTCGGTAGGATCGAACAGCTATACAAGCAAGGGATTATAACGGATAGCGCAGCTGAAAAGTTAAAGGATTGGATGAGTACAGCGCTATTTATGCGCCTTAAGACCTATTCCCACTATGAAGCGCAAAAAGAGATGATGAATCCGCTGATTATACCTTTTGGCTTTGATGATCCAGACCTTATTAAAAAGCAGTTTGCTTTAGAATCTCATGCATTAGAAGACCTAAAAAAAAAATTTATCGCATTTTCATTCCTTTTTATCAAGCTATCGACGAATATTTAGCTGGTAGGAAAGAAAGGCTTAAATCTTCCACATTAGATGATAACTCATCTCAGACCCAAGGAAACATAGCTTTAAGGTTTTTTCAGCATAAGGAAGCCTTAGAGTGGTATAATAAAGCAGTACAAGAAGATTCGGAAAATCCTCAAATACTAAATGCTTTAGGAGCCCTTTATCATGAGCAAGGCAATTTAGAAAAGGCGGCTGCATACATTAGCCAAGCAATCGAAATTAATCATGATTGCTTGAATAAAAATTGTCTTAACTTAATGGATTATTATTGTCAAAATGCAAATCTAGTAAGAAGTTATTATAGCTTAGCATCAATCAACAAAAACAAAGGTAATTTAAAGAAAGCTGAGGAGAATGCCAGGCAGGGAATTAAAATTTCCCGTGAGTTGTTGGGAAAGAATCATTGGAGCCTAGCAGACGGTTACAATATTTTAGGAGCAATTTACCAACAAAAAGGAAATTTAGATAAAGCAGTGAAGTATGCTAAGAAAGTGCTAACAATTGAACTTGAGTGTTTTGGTGAGAATCACCCACGATTGGCAAGGGATTATACTAATCTGGGAATGGCCTACCAAGAACAAGGAAATTTGGAAGAAGCTACTCACTTAATCAAAAAGGCGTTAGAAATAGATATCAAGCTGTATGGAGAAAATCACTCACAAGTAGCAATCGAATACGAAAATTTAGGAATGATCTGCCATGAACAAAAAGATTTTGAGACAGCAATCAAGCTAGTGAAAAAAGCTTTAGAAATTAACTTTAAGCTATATGGAGAAATTCATCCGTCTGTGGCAATGAATTATAATAATCTAGGAAAGATTTATCAGGAGCAAGGAATCTTAGGACAAGCAGCTGAGCACTACATGAAGGCTCTTGTGCTCCATCGCAGGCTACATGGAGAAGATCATTGTAACGTAGCAGTAGGTTACAATAACCTAGCAACACTCTACAAAGAACAAGGACACTTAAATCAAGCTGTTGATTATGCTAAACAAGCCCTCGAAATTGATAAAAAAATTTCAGGGGAAAATCATCCAAACGTTGAAAGAGATTACTATCATTTGGGCCTCTATTTTGAATTACAGAAGAATTTAGTACAAGCAGCTGAATACATTGGAAATGGCCTTGAGGTCCACTACAATCTACATGGTGAATTTCAACATAGTGCAAGAACTAATTACAACCAGCTAGTAAAAATCTATGAAAAGTTAATAAAAATCTATAAAGATAAAGAATCTCTAGAAATGGCCGCTACATATGCTGAAAAAGACCTTAAAATTAAACTTAGGTTTTATGGGGAGAAGCATCGTGAAATTGCTGTTTCATACACTAATTTAGCTCAGATTCTCCAAGATCAAGGGCTTTTAGAGCAGGCAGCTAAGTATACCAAAAAGGCTTGTGAGATTAATGAGAAGGTGCTGGGTGAAAGCTATGATGCGACTGCAGCAACATGCTATGGTAACCTGGGAACGATATATAGAGAGTTAGGAAAGTTAAAACTAGCAGCAGAGTATGCAAAGAAAGCGCTTGAAATTGACCTTACTATATTTGGTGAAACTCATGAAGCTGTAGCCATCGATTACAATAACCTAGGAACGATCTACCAACAGCAAGGAAACTTTCAGCTAGCGGCAGAGTGTGCAGAGAAAGTGCTTAGAATTGATCTCGAGATAGATGGCGAAAATCATCCAAATGTGATAAGTAATTACAATAATCTCTGTGCGATCTACCACAAGCAAGGAAACTTAAAACTAGCAGCAGAGTATGCAAAGAAAGCACTACGTAGTAGTATTGTGACATATGGTATCCACCACCCTACAACCATTGAAATTAATAACGTACTCAAAGCTCTTAAATTGCTTGTTCGAGATGTCGTATGAAAGTAAGCTGATTCTCTTAAAATGGCTTGATAGCACAAGGAAAAGGCAAGTGGTTGAGCTAATTTAAAAATGAGATTTTAGCTTTACTTTGAAGATCCTCCTAGCCATTGCAAAGAATAGACATTCTGGCTTCTGTTAAGTGGGAAATGCCAGCTTGCTCGCGTATTATATAGCTTTTAGGCCGATAAACTACCTTAGAAAAAATAGCAGAGGTTGCAGCGATTAGGTAGTTAATCGGCGAATGCTGGGATGCCTTAAAAGAAGGAATACATGACTCTTGAAATTAAGTTCTTAGCGAAGCTGACATTAACATATAATGATTTTTTGGTAGTTCTAACTTTTTTCTCTTTACTATGTCATAAATTAAAAGAGGCGAAATTTCATATTTTGTATGTAAAAGCTTTTAAAAATATGAACTTTTTGAAAGGCATCTCTTGCAAAAAGCTAGCCGTCTACTGAAATGCATCATAGTGCATAAAACACTTATGGAATTACTGTTTAAGGAAGCTTTTTAGTAGGCCTGTAACACAGCACAACTCTGTCTGGCACCATTGTTTTTAAAACAAAGATAAATGCGCTTCTATTTATTCCTGCAGTTTTATTTAAAATTTAAAGTTTTTATCAACGGATCGGTTCATCTTTATCAGTTAGGGGACGAGTAATAAGCCGTATGCACCGCTGATTACGACAATATAAATAAAACCAGTTGAGCATGACTACTAATCGATTGGCGAAGCTGATAAGGAAATGGATATGGATAAAACACCATGCTAGCCAGGCAATAAAGCCTGAGATTTTTAATTTTCCTACTACGGCTACGGCTTTTGCTTTTCCAATGGTTGCCATCATTCCTTTATCGAAGTACTTGAAAGGCTTTCTTTGTTTGCCACAAATATTCTTTTTTATTAGCCTGGCCACGTAATGGCTTTGTTGAATAGCAACAGGAGCTATACCCGGCAAAGGAAGACCTGCTGTATCTAAGAGAAAAGCAGCATCGCCAATCACAAATATCTCGGGATAACCAGGAACGGATAAATCATTGTTGACATGTATTCGTCCGGAATGATCTTGCGCGACTTCTAATGTATCCAATAAAGGAGAAGTTTGGTTACCAGCCGCCCAAATGACATTACGGCTGTCGATAAACTTATCTCCTATTCTTACTCCTTCAGAAGTTATTTCTGTTACCCTGGTTTTTAAAATTATTTCTACTCCCAGCTTTCTTAAATCTTTAGCTGCTTTTTCGGCTAAATCTTTAGGGAAGCTAGAGAGTATTTGTTCAGAGCCTTCAATCAAATAAACACGTGCGTGCTCAGGGTTAATATGACGAAAATTATGGATTAAAGAGGTATGAGCAATTTCAGCAATGGCTCCTGCCATTTCTACTCCTGTAGGACCTGCACCTACAATTACGAATTGTAAAAATTTTAAGGTTTCCTCAGGTTTGGTGCATCTTTCGGCTCTTTCAAAGCTTAAAAGAATGCGTTCTCTAATTCTTATGGCATCTTGCAAAGTTTTTAAGCCAGGGGCAAATGCTTCCCATTCTGCATGTCCAAAATAGGTATGCTGAGAGCCTGGAGCAAGGATTAAATAGTCATAATGGTAAGTTTCCCCATTCTCTGCTATTACTACTTTTTTTTCTTTATCTACGGCGGTAATGTTGGCTAAAAGCACTGTTACGTTCTCTTGTTTAGAGAAGATGGTACGAATAGGTGAAGCAATATTAGCTGGCGATAGTGCAGCACTGGCCACTTGGTATAAAAGGGGTTGGAAAAGGTGGTGATTAGTTTTATCAAGTAGTAAGACCTCTACTGCTGCTTTTTTTAAAGCTTTAGCAGCATTAAGGCCACCAAATCCTCCTCCCACAATTACAACTTTTGGCTTGCTCATGCTTATAACCTTTTTAATCATTTTTTATTATTGGAGGACCGAATAAATCAACTAAATTTTTTCAATATTTTTGCCTTATTGAACTTCTCAAAGCAGGCTCCTAGAAACATTATTATTGAGGAAAAGTCGAAGGCGCTTGAATGTGTTGCCAACCTTCACCATCGAGGGCTTTTAAGAAACTAAGGAGAGCTTTCTTTTCTTCTTCTTTAAGCTGCAAGGGCTTCATCAAAGGATGCAGGTTAGGATTAGGCGTGCCTCCTTTATCATAATACTCAATCACTTCCTCTAGGGTCTTGAGGCTTCCATCGTGCATATAAGGGTGATTGCTAACTATTTCTCTGAGGATAGGCACTTTAAAAGCTCCCCAATCTTTATCTTTTTTTGTTATTTCATACCGTCCTAAGTCTGGCTTAGAAGAAGCCATCCCTATCCCAATGTTAGCAAAATCTCCGCTGCTAAAATTAACCCCATGATGACAATCAATGCATCCTTTTGATAAGAATACTTGATAACCATTCACTTGCTCAGTACTCATGGCTGATTTGTCACCTTTAATGTAGCGGTCATAAGGCGAATTTCCCGATAAGAGGGTCCGTTCAAATGTAGAGAGGGCTTTGGCAATATCATCTATTGTACACTCTTCATTGTTGAAGACTTTTTTAAACAGAAGGCGATAGCCCGCAATGTTTTTTACACGTTCTTGGCATTGCCAATGGGCCTCATGAGGGTTATCTGCTAAAGTCATTTCTTTAGGATTGGCAATAGGCCCTTTACTTTGTTCTTCAAGCGTTTTAGCTCTACCGTCCCAAAATAGTAAAGGTTGATAGGCTGAATTGATAATGGTCATGGAGTGGCGGCTGCCGTACCGTCCTTTAATTCCTATAGATACAGGTCTGCGGTCTGAAAAACCTTCAGAGGGCGCATGGCAGCTTGCACAGGAAACAGTTCCATCTGAAGAGAGCCTAGTATCAAAATATAAAAGCCGTCCTAACTCTGCTTTTTTTGCATGGTATGGATTATCTTTAGGCCAAGGAATTTCAGGTAACCCATAAGGAAGGGTAAGTTTTTGAGGCTCGGCCAAAAAATTCATCTTCGAGGCATCGCTGACATTCACTTCACTCCATACTACACCCATCCAGAAAAAAGCTATCCATGCTATCTGCGCAAGCTTCATACCCTCTCCATTCTCTCCATAAAACTGCATTTTGCATTTTAAAGCTCAATTGTGCAAGATTAAATACTTAAGATATTAATGCGTAAAGGCTTAATGATTATAAAAGTAGATAAATTAGATCGAAAATCTGCGTTAATAGGCATTTAATCACATAATCTAACTCTAAATTCTTTTACTCTTTGAAGGCAATTCACTAATAATTTTATTAGGCTACAGCTCTTCTTGCTAATGAGCTTAAGCATCGAGTGTCGATAAAACTAGATATAAATCCAACCTTTAAGCTTTTTAGAGAAATGTAGTTTTTTAAGCTTTTGGCTAGTTTTTTATGCGTCATGGATTTTAAAAACTAGATTGCAAAGTAAAGAGGAGATGAGTAAGGAGATCAAAAGGGTGGGCATAATTTTTTTACCGCATCAGACTATATAATAAAGGCTTTTTTCCTCTTAAAAGCTCTTTATTTATCATGTAGATTTACTTAAAGAGCGGATAAAAAGCTGAAAAAACTCAAAAATTTGTAATCAAATTAGGCGATACTAATCAACTTGCCTATCAAAACATGTGGGAGAAGTCTATGCATAAAAAGCCATAGACTTTTCATTAATAAGCAGAGTTTATTGAAAGCCAATTCGCTAAAAAATTTTTCGTAGCGCAAATTTAGCTCCATCCAATCCTTTTCTAATCTTCTTTGATGCTTATCTCTTTAAGGTTTATGAGGGTGCAAACTATTAAATATCTTTTTATCTTTTAGCCTTTTCGATAACTTAAATTTTTCATGATCTTTTTTAAACTCTTTGCTAGGCAATAGTAATAGCTTTGTTTAGATAGACATCTTGTATGGCATGGAAGATTTTTATGCCTTCGTCAAGAGGGCACTGAAAAGTTTTACGTCCACTGATTAAGCCCATTCCTCCGGCTCTTTTGTTAATGACAGCTGTACGAACCGCTTCTTCCAAGTTTTTTTGCCCTAGAGAAGCTCCTCCTGAATTGATAAGCCCCACGCGACCACTATAGCCATTTAATACTTGATAACGGCAAAGATCGATAGGGTGGTCAGTACAAAGGTCTGTATACATAGCTTCAGCATATTTACCGTAGCTGCCTTTCTTATCTTTATTTAGAGCTTTATAGCCACCATTATTAAGAGGTAGTTTTTGTTTTACAATATCTGCTCCAATGGTTGCTCCTAGATGATTGGCCTGGCCTGTGAGATCAGCACTCTCATGGTAATCTATACCATCGACTTTAAAAGCTGGGTTACGTAGATAACACCAAAGAATGGTAGCCATTCCTAGCTCATGCGCCTGTGAAAAAGCCTCGCTAATTTCCTTAATCTGACGATGACTTTCTGGGGCACCAAAATAAATGGTGGCACCTACAGCCATTGCTCCCATATTCCAGGCTTGCTTAACATTTCCGAAAAGAATTTGGTCATATCGGTTAGGATAGCTAAGAAGCTCATTATGATTGATTTTTGCTATAAAAGGAAGGCGATGTGCATATTTTCGTGCGACAAGCCCTAATGTTTCTAAGGTGGAGGCTACCGCATTACAGCCGCTTTCTAAAGCTAATTTCATAATATTTTGCGGGTCAAAATAGATAGGGTTAGGAGCAAAAGTAGCGCCTGCTGAATGTTCGATACCCTGATCAACAGGAAGGATAGAAAGATATCCTGTTCCTCCTAAGCGCCCATGATTAAAGAGCGCTTGAAGGCTAGCAAGCACGCGTATGGGACGATCACTAACACCATGAATTTTACTTAGCCACTCTGGCCCAGGCAAATGAAGTGCCTCTTTGGAAACTTTTTTACATTGGTAGTGGAGTAAAGAATCAGCTTCAGCTCCAAGAAATCTTTCAATATCAGCTATTTCAAGCACAGCAAACCTCGCAAGTATTAGTTATAAAATTCATCCTAAATAATCAGACAAAAATATGCTAGTAAACTTCCTTCAAATAATAAAAAAATGAAATCAGAAGATTTTTACCAGGCTTTTCTACTTAAGCTTCTTCCTGGTTAATAGAATTATTAAGGGATGGCATGGTTATTGCATAATTATTAAAAAATTTTATTTATAAGATGATTAAGTGATAGCATTTAGGAGGAGAATATGAATATCTTCAATAAAGAAAAATCCCCTATCCATAATAATTGGCAAACCAATCGTCTCTATAATCAACAAGAGGTTCAGAAAAGCTCCTCTTCTAATCCTCAAGCAATTCCCGGCACTTCTCTTACCCATCCTCAAGTGATAGTAAGAACTAGTCAGTTGCAAAAAAATATAGAAGTAACACCAAAAGCTACGGATCAAAGAAGTTCTATTAACACAGCAGTAATCCGAACAACAGTACCACAACAAACCCCTAATCGTGAAAAGCTTAGAGAAGTTCTTAATCGAGCTAATCTTTCTATCCGTACCGAAGATAAAGAGAAGCATCCAAAAATTTTAGCTGATTTAAAGACAGCGATTGAGCAGCATCGCCAAGAAATCAAAAAAGGAGGAATTCTAAGACAGATCCAACATCTTTTTAGTAAAACTTTTGGATTTTCTATAACCGTTAAAGCTGAACAGGCGTATGAAAATTTTTTCAATAGCCTGAGTGCAAAAGATCAAGAATACACACAAGACATTTATTTTAAAAAAATAGGAACAAATGAGGATAACGGCTCGCAAGGGTTAAAGCTATCCTCAGATAAGTCACGGGTGATGTATCATGAGAGTACAGTTCCTGTTAATGAATATAAGGTTAAAGGCTCCCCAACTGAACAAATTTTTAGAAACATGGATAGAGGGGCAGCAGGGCAGGTGGATGGAAAAAATTACGGGATAGTTTGTGATGGTTCTTCCTCAGGTGAATATGTAATGAAAGCGGCCCAAGCTTTTACTAAAAGCATGGAAGCATTCATAAGAAAGGGCAGCTTTAACAAAAACCTTGAGCCAACTGCATTAGAAGAGCTAACGAAAGAAGTTTTTGTAAACGCCTCAAAATCTGTCAAGGTAGATGATAATACTTATGCAAAGGCAGCTACAGCTGTATTTGCAACTTTTTCGGATATTCCTGATCGTAGGGATATTTATCTAGTCAATGGAGGGGCCATTGGGGACACAATAGCTGTTAGTGTCAATCGTGCTCAAGGCACCGCAAAGCAGCTCAACACGATTACTAAACAGAATCCTATGGATCATGCAGATTCGGGAGGGGCCCTTCAAGTAGGGGAAATGCAAAAAAGTGATTTAGAGAAAATTTCAACTTTTTCGGCAGAAGTAAATCATGATGATGTCGTTATCTTAGCCAGCGATGGCCTTGCAGATAATATTTATGCAGGAAACCTAGAAGGGCTTTCTCCTGAAGAGGGGGCAGCAGAGGTAAAAAGGCAACTAGAAGTGATTCTCCCTCTCATTATCTTTAGTTCGAAATTTGACCAATCTTTAGAAGAGTTAAAAAGTGAGGGGCAGCCCTGGCTAGATAAAGATCCTCCTACTTTGCCAACAGCAGAGGATTTAAAGGAATTTACAAAAGATGAGGTAATAGACACCTCTATCGATAACGAGAAAATTGCCCAGCGTCTAAATAATTATATTAAGTTTATCACAGACCCTCAACATCAAGTGGTTACACAAGCAAGAGATTTACAGCAGCAGATAATAGAAATTCACAATAAGATAAACAGTTCTTCAGAGGAAGAAAACGCTAATGCTTGGAAAGCCCAGCTAAAAGAGCTAGAGGAAAAATTAGAAATGGTAAAGCAGCAAATTAGGGATCCTAAAAACGTAGCAAAAACCGATGATAGCCTGCTGGTCATATTATCTCCTACAGGGGAATAAACAGGTCCTTAGAGTGAAAAGGTAGGGGGGATGTGCAAGATACAAGGTTTAAATCGGATAGGTAATAAAGCCTATAGCCGACCATAAGATGATCAATAGAAAGCTTGTTTATCATGAGGGCCATCCCCACAAGCAGCTTTTACACTCTTTGGCAGCTTTGGTATCATTAGAAGAGCGTGAAATGGATAAATCATAAGCAGCTTTAATCATCAAGGTATATAAGCTAGCTTCAAGGGGGGGGATTTTGAAAGTCCCTTCTTTCCTGTACTTTTATTTTCTCTCCCGTCCTTTAATAGCTACATCCGGCATGAATTTATACTTCCTTTTTTGCTTTAAAATTTTGTTATAATCGGGCCGATTATGTATGTGGTAAGCAAGCTTTTTTTGATGGTTGAGTATAATTTTGTTTTTGCAAACTATATTTTGTAGCTCATATGTATTAAAGAGTACTCATATTGCATACGCTTCTTAACATTTATGCCACAACGTCACTACTATACTTAAAAATTTTTTCGAAAAAACATTTTTAAAATCATGAGACAACCTTTTTTTTAGCTATTTCCTTATCCGCTAACTCACGTTGTTCTAGACATCAATCCATGGCGGTTTTTTTAAAGCATACACCAGCTTATCAATCTTTCTGCAGAGATAAGATATGGGAGTAAGGTAGATTTTATTTTCCTAAGTAGTATTAAAGGAGTAAGTATACATAGATCCTTGTTTAAGAGCTTTTTGCTGAGCGAGTTTTGCGTTTACAAAGTTTCTTAAAAAGCTGGCTTGTCTTTTCAGGTAGATCTTCGGCAATCAAATAAGCAATGGGCACTATAATCAGGGTGAGTAGCATAGAGGTTGAAAGGCCGCCAATGATAGCCATCGCCATAGGAGCTTGAGATTCAGAGCCAGGCCCATGGCCAAAAGCAATAGGTAGCATTCCAAAAATCATGGCCAAGGTTGTCATTAGAATAGGGCGTAACCGAGTAGGACCCGCTAGCATTATAGCTTCTCTTCTATCCATACCATCGCGTGTTCTTAAAGTGTTGATATAGTCAACAAGTAAAATGGCATTTTTTGTTACCAATCCTAGCAACATGATAATGCCTATAATTGTAAAGATGCTTAGGGTCATATCCGTTATGAGCAGTATTCCTAAGGCTCCTATGATAGAGAAGGGAAGCGATAGCATGATAACTAAGGGTTGTACAAAACTCTCAAATTGAGAAGCGAGAACCATATAGGTAATGACTACGGCCAGTAGCAAAGCCAAAATTAAATGCTGAAAAGATTCTTTCATCGATTCTGCAGCGCCTGAAAAACTTGTACGGTAGCCTAAAGGCATTTTTATCTGGGATATAAAACTATTTATTTCGTTAATGGCCTCGCCAAGAACTTTTTTTCCTTCTTGTAGGTTACTAAAAACCGAAATAAATCTTGCCCGATTATAACGATTAATCTGGACAGGCCCACGCTTTTCTTTAATATTGACTAGGCTGCTTAGTTTGATTAAATTTCCTTTACTATTTTTTACAGAAAGCTGGAGGATATCTTGAGGTTTGCTACGGAATTCTTCATTTAGCCGCAAGCTGATATTATAACGCTCTCCATTGCTACGGAATTTGCTGACCTCTAAGCCGCCAACGAGAGCTTTAATTTCCTGAGCGATAAAGATAGGTAGGACCCCTAGAGCAGTTGCTTCATCACGCTTAATAGAAATTTCGATCTCAGGTTTGCCTTTTTCATAGGATGTGTCTACATCCACATAACCAGGAGTTTCTTCTAAATGATTTTTGATCTGATTAGCAATCTGGTCAATCTTTTCAAGGTTTGCCCCTTTGATATCTAGTTGAATGGCAGCATTTCTTCGACCACCCCCCGCTATAGCGGGAACAGGTTCTATACTTGTTATAATATGAGGTAAAGAAGACAATTTCTCACGAGCAAACTTCATCGCTTCTGCTTGGCTTAAAGAGCGGCTTTCTTTATCTGTCATTTTGACATATACAGTGCCTTCATTTACTCTATTAAAACTATCGCTTCCTATAGTAGTGAAAGTATATTTAACCCATGGTTGCGGAGAAATATCTTGAAGGATTTTTCTTATGGCCTCATCCGTCACGGCTAATGAGGAACCTAAAGGAACGTTGACTTTGATAAAAAACTCACTGCGATCTTCTAAAGGAATAAATTCAGAGCGAAGGTATTTTCCTAAAAATAAAGTGCCTATAAGTAAGCTAATGGCTAGCAGAAGAGTGGTCTTACTGTACTTGAGAGCTTTCGATAAAAGGTTTGTATAAACTCTGTCTAAGCTATCAAGAGCTCTTTCTATCCCTAATGCTAGCTTGCCTGTGGATATGTGTAGAGTAAGAAAACGAGAAGCAAGCATGGGGGTGAGAGTGAAGGCAACAAAAAGGCTAATTAAAACAGCAAAGGTTACGGTGATACCAAATTGGTAGAAAAAGCGGCCAATAATGCCTTTCATAAAGGCCACAGGCAAAAATACAGCAACGATAGACATTGTAATAGCAAAAGCAGCTAATCCAATCTCTTGAGTACCTATCGCTGCAGCTTCTTTAGCAGATTTCCCCCTTTTTAAATGGCGATAGATATTTTCTACGACTACGATAGCATCATCTATTAAAATTCCAATCGATAAAGACAGAGCTAGCATGGTCATATTGTTTAGTGTAAAGCCTACCATACGTAAAAGAATAAAAGTTGAAATAACGCTGATGGGAATTGCTAAAGCGCTAATCATTGTAATCTTTAAGTCTCTTAGGAATAAGAAAACGATGATGACTGCTAATAGGCCTCCAAATATTAGGTGAAAATTAATATCTTCCATAGAATGTTCAATAAAGATGGACAGATCTTGCGCAATCTCTACATTAATGCCTTGAGGTCTTAGCTCTTGCCGGATCTCTTCAATAGTTTTTTTAAGAGCCTGGGCTACATTCACTGTATTTGTGCCAGATTGCCTTGTAATAAGAAGAGCAATAGCTTGTTGATGATTTAATCTAGCTAAAGTTCTTGGCTCTTCCCACCCATCTTCAATATGTCCTATATCAGTAAGTGTCACAGGATAACCATGGCGGTAAGCAACAACAATATCCTTCAAATTTTTTATCTCTTCCCACTCAGCCTTTGTTTTAACAGCCAATTCGTGCGAAGAAGAAGATATACGCCCGCCTGGCAGCTCAATATGTTGGGCTTTAAGGGCATTAGAAATATCTTGCACGGTGACAGAAAATCCTTCCATTTTATAAGGGTCCAAGGAGATCCAAATGGTACGTTCTTGTTTACCAATAAGTTTAATTTGACCTACTCCGGAAACTTGTTGAAGCCTATCTTTTATGCTCTTATCTGCAAGGTAAGATAATTGCTGAATAGGTAAATCTCCAGAAACAAGGAGAGCCATAATAGGAGCGGAATCAATATCAAATTTTCCTATCACTATCTCTTGAAGATCGCTTGGTAGCTCTTTTCTAATTGCCCCTAACTTAGCTTGTATTTCTTGATAGGCAATATCAATATTTTTTTCTAAATCGAATTCTACCACTATCTGGGATACCCCTTCAGCGCTAGTTGAACGAAGATGCTTAATAGAGTTAAGGGTAGCGACGCCTTCTTCGATAACCTCGGTTACTGTTTTTTCTATGCTTTCAGGGTCGGCACCGGGAAGAGATGAGATAATGGTGATGATGGGAAAGTCGATTTTAGGATAAAGATCCACGCCCAGCTCTTTATAGGCAAGTAACCCAAAAATTACTAAGCCAAAGGTAATCATAGAAATAAAAGTGGGTCGCTTGATCGATAGGTCAGACAAAATCACGGTTTGTTTTCCTCAAATTAAAGGTTATTTGCTACTTGACCTGCTTTAATGATTACTCGGGCAAGAGATCCGGGACGAATTTTATAATCACGGTTATCAATGATGGCGCGACACCGCAATGAATGTGTAGTTTCGTCTAGGTTTGGATAAAAAAGGTCTATTTGAGCGTGAGGGTAATCTAGATGGGTTCCATCAATTTCAAAGCTAACGGGAGTACCCAAGCTTAGGGTGGATGCATACACTTGCGGAATAGAAAATTCAAGATAAAGAGGATTTAAAGCTTGGATTTCAACCATGCTGGTGACGGGTTGCACGGTAATGTATTCCCCTACATCTACAAGTTTTTTTGTAATAATTCCTTCAAAAGGAGCCTTAATGGTAGTTTCTTCCCAATATAACTGAGTACGCTTTAAGTCTTCTTGAAATTGTTTTACATGGATAAGAGAATGATCGTATTTGCTTTTGGCTTCTTCATATTTTTTTAAAGGGATAGAAGGTAATTGTCCATCTGGTCTTTCCCATAGCTTTTGCATGCGGAGAAAATTTTTCTCGGCATCAGAAAGCTCCACTTTAGCTCCTTCTAATGCCGCTGTTTTTAGCGCTAATTCTATCTCGTAATAATTTCTATCTAGTTGAACTAGAGGCTGGTTTTTTACTACTTTGTCTCCCACTTCGACTAAAACTTTTTCCACTCTTCCTGATACCTGGGCTCCTATTAAGCTTTTAGAAGAAGGCTGTATATGTCCTATCGCGCAGATTTCTTCTCCTCTTAAGGCACCTTGAATTATTAATGTCACAAAAAGAAAATGAACAAATTTATTTCTCATCATGCTTACTTCCTTGCTTATAAAAAATTGAGGCCGACAGCATAAGCCAGATCGGCTTTAGCTTTATAATATTGGCAGAGCGTTTGATAATAATTATGGCGTGCGTGTAGCAGTTTTTCTTCATCTATCATAAGATCTTCATTGGTGATAAGGCCTTCAGCAAAGTGGTTCTTTACCAGATTTAGATTGTATTCAGCAACCTGGATAGCTTTCATAGCAAGAGGAATCTTTTGAATGGCATTCTCAACGCTAAAAAAAGCTGTACGTATGTATAATTCCATATCTTTTTCTGCAGCGATATATTGCTGTTCCAGTTCAAGCATCTCTTTTCTTAAGCGTCTAAGCTTTGCCCATGTAGCTCCCCCATCATAGAGAGATAAGTGGATACCTATGCCCGCATCGAAACCATGCCTATAGGGGAGAGCATAGTTATCGGAGGTGCTATAATTCGTATAGCCATAAATGGAAGGGTAGAGCTTTCCTTTCTCGGCTGTAAGGATAGAGCGAGCGGCTTTAATATCTGCTTGTAGAGCTTTTAAATGAGGATGATTGCTGCGTGCTTCTTCTAATAGCTGGTTAAGGTTTGCATAGTAAGGCATCGGCTCAAGTAGATCTATAACTACCGTTTGCCGATCTAAAGGGTATCCAATTAAGCGATTTAGTTGGGTAGCTGCTATTGATACGTTACTCTGAGCTTGTAATAAATCTTGCTGCCTGAGAGCTAATTCTAATTCTACTACTAAAATTTCATTTTCATGAATAAGACCTTGTTCTGCAAAATCTTTGCTGATCCGTAATTGACCTTTTAAAGATCGGATGGATTCTTTAATGATTAAGATAATTTTTTGTGCTTCTGCTAAAGTAAAATAGGCATGATTGGTAGCGTGTAAAATCTTTTGGCGAGCTGTAGTCATCTTAATAAAAGATGACTCTTCTCTACTTTTCTGAGCATTAATAGTGTGGGTTGAATGCCCAAAGCTGTAGAGAGGAATAACAAGAGAAACTCGAGCATTTTTCGTGCGTTCTTGATGCCGCACCCTCTTCAAATTTCCCTTTGTAAGAAAGTCTATTTGTGCGGTCATCTGGGGAAGGTGTAGGCCGTAAGCTTCGCGGGTACGGTCTTTCTCAATCAGAGCTTTAAGCTCGGCAACCGTTAGCGTCTCGCTATGGTTTAGGGCTAGATCACAACATTCTTCAAGCGTTAAAGTACCATATATAGAAGAAAATGTTACGAGTAAATAGCATACAAGCACCTTGAAGATAAGCATCATAATATTCCATGCAATTAGAAATGACCTTAAAATATTAGGAAATATTAGAAATAAACTTACATTATTCACAAGAAAAATAATTGAAAATAAAATCATTGGGCGGACGAACGTAGGCGCGATTTTCCATGAAAATGCGTGAATGAGCTTTTAATGTATGTTTGAAAGGTTAAGGGTTTTATCGAATTTATACGTTTTTCATCTACTCTTTATGCACTTACATACTTTATAAAGCCCTTTTTGCTAAGCATAGGGGGATCTTTCAGAAGGTGAGGCATGCAGGCTAAGTTTTTTTAAAGCCTATTATTATTTTTCTGAGAATGTTTGAATGAGTAGATAAGGTGATTGATTTTAGAAGAAGTGGCTTATTAGATCGCTTGTTTATCTATAAAATAAATAAGCTATTCCTTTTCTTCTGTTCCAGGCTACTAGAAAATCTTTGAGATTATAGCTTACCAGGGTGCTTTGATCAGTAGGAAAAGCTGGGTCCATGCATAGTACTTGCTGCTTTTCTGCTTCATAACCTTTGACCACAATTAAATGGCCCGAGCTATAGGGGGAGGCACTACCCATTAAAGGGCCTTTTATACTCACTACCACGGGAAAGCCTCTGCTAAGATTCTCCATAATTTGATTAAAATTATTTAGCCTGGCGACATAGCTATGCCATGAGGGGCCGAGAAGATTAGATGCCTCAGCAGTATTCAAGAGCCAATTTCCATAAATATCAAACGCTGAGTCTTTAACATGATCGGCAAAAGTTAGAGCGGATAGATGGAGACCTGGTGACAAATAATTAATTACAGCTGTTGTTGAGGTAGGCGAACAAAGTCTCATATGGCGTTCATCAGGCAATGTAACTTGAGACAATCCCTTAACATTTAGATTAATAGAATGATGTGCGGCTAAATCAAAACTAACCTTATGCTCTTGAATATTAGTGAAACTGGCATGTAGCGTACGCATGTTTTTCAGTAGAGAGCTTTCGCTGCAATCCACTCTAATTTTAAAGCCTGTAGCTTTTTTCTTGCCTAATGGCTCAGCCACATCCTGATAAGTTTTACATGAAGAATTTCTAGGATGACAGTTAAAGGTGTATTGGTGAGAGGATCCCCAATAAGCATAGTTGAGCCAGGGGGACCATTTATTGTCTGTTAATAAGCTAACCTTAATTAAATAATAGCCATATTTAGGTCGTTGAGCGTCCCAGGAGACGATGAGTTCATTAAAGGGAGTAAGGCCTGTTTGTTCCCATTCAATGTTTCTTCCCTGCCATTCTTTTTGATCAATCTCCTTATGGAGAGTTTGACTCGCTTGCAAAGGCAAAGACAGCAAACTTCCAATCAATAATAAAAGCATGGTAACCATAATAAAAACTAATAAGGTTTTAAAGAAATTTAATAAATAATAAGCTTATACGATCTTAAAAAATTATTTGCAAGTAATTCTTAATCGGGGTGGCTTTATTTAAATAAAAAGGGGCGTGGCAGCTTAAATGATAAAAAGTGTAAGCAAGAATTGCTTTTCAACCTTTAAGAGCTATAAAGCTTAGGCTCCTAAAAAGCACTTAAGAGGCATAGCTCTTGTGATTCCTATAGCGTAAAGACTGATGGCAAAGGAAAGTAGAAAGTGCGGTAGCATAGCAATGGCAATCGAAGAACTTGGAGAGGGGTTCACCTAGCCCACAGGGGGATTAGGGAGTTAGCAAAAAGCCTAAAACCCAATGTTTTAGCGGCTAGCTGGATGATTTTTTAAGCTATTAAAAAGTGTAAGTGCTGCTTATGAGGATGGCATGCAGAACAGACGAGTTTTCAACGGATCGTTAGGTGCAAGCTAGAGCTTTTGCAAAGCCTCCTAGGAGAGAACAAAAGCTAAAGCAAGGACAGAGACAAGCTTTACACGAAAGAATAAAA
Organism: Neochlamydia sp. AcF95; assembly: GCF_018342455.1. NCBI lineage: Bacteria > Pseudomonadati > Chlamydiota > Chlamydiia > Parachlamydiales > Parachlamydiaceae > Neochlamydia > Neochlamydia sp. AcF95. Next base: position 38,154 of record NZ_JAEMUC010000072.1, read on the forward strand.
GAATGCTTCAAAAGTTATTCAAGGCTTTTGAGAAAACGATGAAGGTAGGCAGCTTTAAAAGAAGTATGGCGGCTATTGCATAAGATGGCCTGCCGAAAGGTGATGTACCATTTTAAAAGAAGCTTAAGAAGAGGTTGTTGCTTTAGGAAGCTAATTTATATAAGTAAGTAGAATTATAGGCTAAATTGTAGGCTTTGAAGTGGAGAAAAAACAGGGAATGGCCCAAGCATGATGGGCGCTAACCAAGATAATAAAACTTAGCATAGCTTTTCCCTTAAAAGACATGCTACTAGATTGTTAACGCCACAAAGGCAAAGAAAACTACATTCTTAAACTTATGAAATGGCCAAGAGTTTTAAACAATCTTTGCGTAGTTAGCTATTAATAATACGCTTTTGAGCTACTCCTATCTACTCCTATACTTCATAAAATCCCTTTTGTTAAACAGAGAAACATCTTTCAGAGGATGGAGTAGGCAGGCGAAGTTTTTTCTAAAGCGTATAATTTCTTTAATTTTAGGCTTGTATAAAAAGATATTTATTGCTTGATAGAGCCTAGGTTAGCAATAAAGTAGGATGAACTATAGAGAGGAAAAGCTTTTTAAAAAGGAAGGGTTACGCTAGGAAACCCTCACTTCTAGCTTCTTTAATAGCGCTGAGCACGCTTAAAATGCGGTTTGAATGGCCTTTTTTGCTTAAACGATGAAGAAGGCTTGCTAGGCTTTGATTTAGGCTCCATGCCAGCTATCACTGAAGGCGTAATTGTATAACCAGTAAATTGCTCAATTTGGCGAACAAGACGCATGTCTTTAGAAGCTGCAAATGAAAGTGCAATACCTTTGGCCCCTGCTCTTCCTGTCCTCCCTATACGGTGCACATAATCTTCTGCATTAGTAGGAAGGTCAAAATTAATGACATGGCTAATTGTTTGTACATCGATACCGCGTGCTGCTACATCGGTAGCAACCAACACTCTTATCTCGCCATCACGCAAACGCATGATTGTCTTTGAACGCTGCCTTTGATTCATGTCTCCATGCAGGGCTGCAGCAGGGTGTCCATTTTCATAGAGAATATCAACAAGCTGGTCTGCAAAACGCTTGGTTGCCGTAAAAATGATAGCTTGGTTAACGGATGGATCATTTAATAAGTGATCCAAAAGGCGGCTTTTATGATGCATGTCGTCGACGAAATGAAGTCTTTGTTCAATGTTTTCATGGCGAGAATTTTCAGAAATCACGCTAATTTCTATAGGATTATTCATTAAACGATTGGAAAGATTTAATACATTTCCTTTAAGAGTAGCAGAGAAAAGAAGGGTTTGCCTTTGTTTAGGAATAGCTGCCGCTATTTTCTCCACAGGTTCGATAAATCCCATATCAAGCATACGATCTGCCTCATCAAGAACAAGCATTTCGATCCGATTAAAATTAATACGACCACGGCTCATATGGTCAATAAGTCTTCCAGGCGTTGCCACTAAAATTTCATAAGGACGCGAAAGCTCACGGTTTTGTAGAGGATAAGGAGCTCCTCCGTAAATGCATACTGTTTTTACTCTTGATAAATTTGCACTAAAGCGTCTAGCTTCTTCGGCCACTTGCATGGCTAGCTCGCGCGTAGGCACTAAAATTAATATGCGTGGTCCTTGCCCAGCAAGCGCAGAGGGGGTAGTTAAGCGGTTTAGAGCAGGTAAAAGGAAAGCGGCGGTTTTGCCGGTACCCGTTTGAGCGGATGCGCGCAAGTCGTAGCCGGCTAATACTTTCGGGATAGCTTTTAATTGGATAGGGGTGGGAGTTGTAAGCCCTTCATTTTCAAGAGTTTTTAAAATCCCAGCATGTAAATTTAATTCGCTAAATGTCATGTACTTCAACTTTTGGTTAGGTTTAAGCAATTATCATAGCAGAAGCCTTAAATAATTGATATCTATTTTAACAAAATTTTTAGAAAATTTTTATGTATTTTGATTAATTGCATTTTTTTATTTTAGAAATATATTTAAGCTGAAATTCAATTATTTGCAGCTTATAGGAGATTAACGGGGAGGATAAAAAGAGCCCCAGCCATTTAGGCATTGATGGCCTGGATAGTAATCGTTAACTTGGCTCATGAGAAAAAAATGAATGCAGCCTACCGGAATAAAATGGATTGAAATAATAATTTTAAAATTGAAAACTTTTTTTTAAAAATTTCGAAATGGGAAACACGAGAATCTCGTTAGATAGGGTGATTAGCTGCATGATTGCCTACTCACAAAGTACTATTTAATTCAAGCGATTAAAGGCTAGATCATCTTAACTCTTTGCTCCTATCCTAATAAAAATGGGTCTCTTTCCTTTAGATGATCTGCTTGACTAGAGCTTTACCTTCAAATTATTAAGGCTTATAAGGTTTTTCTTGAGTGTTATTAATAATTTGAGAATCAAAAATTTAGCTAATCACCCCAAGATATCAGGGTAAATTGCCTATCGGGAATGATGTTACCAATTCTATTAAATTCTGCTCCGTGAATAGCCTGCTTAAGCTGCCTATTAAGGTTTTCTCAAGTGCTAGGTCTCTTACTTCTAATGTTCCGATAGGCTCTTAATTTTTAAAAGATAGAAGGAGTAATGATAAAAAAGCTGCTAATTTTCTCCCGATCAAAACCAATCATTCAGTAGAGAATGTCCAAGTTAAGGGCTTTTAAACTCGCCAGCAGCTCTTAATTAGCTGTTACTCGCTTTAGAGGTCCTTCTTATGCAGCTCCGTAATTTATGAAATTCCTTTTGTTAAGCAGAGAGGCATATTTCAGAGCGTTAGGTAGGCAGACTAAGCTTTTTAAAGCGTATTACTACTAAATTATCCAATCCTTTCCCTGTATGGCTGAAGTTATATCTATAGTCTAAAAAAGTTAATTCTATCCTAATCTCTTAACAAGGGGATGGCTGTGGAATCAACTGTTTTCTTCAAATGATATAAAAGCAATCACATAAATAATATTTTTTAAATTGTTAAAAAAATTATTTACACAAAACTTAAAAAAATTGAAAGTGAGGTTTGATAAAACTTTAGCCGCGAAAAGCTGCGAAGTGCAGCCCAAGCGAAAAGATTATTATTCGTTCACAGAAAGGATAAATTCTGTAGACGTAAACATTCAAAAATGTTTGGAGGATTATAATATGAAGAAATTTTTGCTCACAGGTTTGGCAATGTGTGGTCTCTTTGTTGCTTCACATAGCTATGCACAAGAGACGTCCGGAGCTGCTTCTGCTGGCGCAGCCTTTGCTCAGAGCCAAGCTTCTAGCTCTCAAAAAGGTCAAGAATGGAATCAGAACAATCAGAATACTACCGAAGAGCATTATTGGAGCCATGATGGCCGTCGTTGGCATCCAGGCGCCTGCTCTATTGAGGGAGAAGATCATCCTTGCGCAGATAGAGCAGCAGATGCTCCTACTGGCGAATGCTGGTGTAAATATGTTCATTATGAGCCTTGTTATTATTATACCAAACGTTGTGTAACGGAGAATAAATATCGTACAAAAAAATGCACTCGCCAAGTACCAAAATACTACGAAGTTCAGAAATGTAGAATGGTTCCCCAGTATTATACCGAGACTGTTTGCAAATATGAAACCGAATGCTATGATGTTCAAGAATGCATACCAAGCAAAAAATGGGTTTCAGATCGTCATGTTAAATATGTGCCCAAATATTACTACAAGCATATATGCGGAAAATCAGGTTGCCCCACTCCCTGTCCGCGTTAATTAAGTTTGCTGTTTGATTCTTTTCATAGCTGTCATTAGATTAATCTGATGACAGCTTTTTAAACATTCTATATGTTAATCGACTAAGCATGATGCTAATGAAAATTACAAAAGGTGATGGTCATGTCTAAAAAACCTAAAATTTTAGCTTTCGCGGGCAGTTTACGCAAAGACTCTCTAAATAAGAAACTGATTAAAATTGCAGCAACTGGCGCTCAGCAGGCTGAAGCCGAAGTGACTCTTATAGATTTAAAAGATTATCCCTTACCTCTTTATGATCAGGATATTGAAGATCTACAGGGTTTGCCAGAAAATGCTTTAAAACTTAAAAACCTAATGGTTCAGCATGATGGCTTCCTTATTGCTTCACCTGAATATAATAGCTCAATACCTGCGGTTTTGAAAAATGTCATCGATTGGACTTCTAGAAAAGCGGAGAAAAACGAGGCTTTCCTATCTAGTTTTTTTGAAAAGCCAGTTGCTCTTTTGAGTGCCTCGCCCGGACACCTTGGTGGTATGCGGGGACTTGTGCATGTACGTTCCATGTTTAGCAATATTTTTTGTTATATAATCCCTCAACAGAAATCCATCTCACAAGCACATACAGCATTTAATGAAGAAGGAAATTTAAAAAACACCCAAGATCAAGAGGATGTACTAAATGTAGGCAGAAAATTAGCACAATTCATTATCAAATTTAATGCAAAATAAGCTCTAAGGCAGCTCTTCTTGCTTATTAAAAACAACTTTAAAATTTTTAAATTAAGCTATCCCTAATCTTTCATAAAAATTTTTAAATCGTATAGCTGAAATTCCTAAAAGAGCATACATACCAAAAAGTCTCTTTATAAGCTAAATTTGAGAGCTTACTGATTTTATAATAATTTTTACATGACAAAAATCTATAGTCAAATTGAGAAAAATCAAAGCTTGTTTTGATTATATGCAGCATAGAAGATAAAAATTGTTACCATGCCAGGAATTGCATTATAAAGTTTTATGCTTCCTACAACTCAAGAAAAGCCTTTGAAACCTTATTGTTAAGTCGCTTTTTATCTTAAGTCGTTAATTCAAATGGCTTTTTTCTTAAAAATACTTAGGGCAAAAATTTCTCATTTCTCGCTTTTATTTGTCATATAAAGTGATCGTCATGCTAAAGCGAGATCTGTATGGTGTCAGAATATGAACTTTTAACATGTCTAAAATAAAAAAGCTTTCTAATTTTAAATATCCCCATAATGCTTTTTAAAGGTGCCCCAAAATAGCAAGAGGGTTTATTTGCCTTCAGGTTTTGTAGGCAGAAAGCAACTGTTTTTTCCTATCAAATGATAGAGTAGGCACCAACTTGCTAATGCTTCATAAAGGGTAAACAGTGCCATGACGCCTAAAAGCCAGCTTTTAAATTGAAAGGCTAATCCGCCCAATAAAAATGCTAAGGTAAATCTTATAATTCGATCAGCAGTGCCTATGTTCTTTTGCATAATTCCTTTTAAAACTTAAGCCAATGAATTTAGCTTGCACTTTAGAGGCTAACTTAGATCTTAAGGATCTCGATTCAATCCCTATCTTATACCCTCAATTTTATTGATAGCTATAGAAAGTTTCATCAGTAATAAAGTTTTATCTTCGCCAAGAAAAAATCTTATGAAGAGAAGGTAGCAAGATAAAAATATTTTATCTCTTTGATTGTTAATAAGATTTAAGCCTTCTAAAAAAAATTAAATGACATTTTCTTTATAAAAAAATAGAATTTTTTTAAGAAAAGATTGTACTTCAGGAAAAAAAACTAATTTTCTCTATTGAAAAATTTAATAACATAGGGTATGTTCACCAGTTGTTGAGACATCCTTAAAACAACGTAACCAAGGAACTCGTTATGAAAAAATTTGTTCTATTAACAATATTGTTTGCCGCGTTTCTCGTGCCGCAGTGCGTGAAAGCAGTAGACATGGAAGGCTTTTATGTAGGTGCAACTGGAGCAGCAAACTTTCTCCAAAATGCTAAAAAACATAGAGGCAAATTTGATACAGGCTATTTCGGCACTGTAGATCTGGGATACCGCTGGTGCAATCGCTTCCATTTAGAAGCTGAAGTTGCATACAGATATAACAAAGGTAAAAAACGCCATCATCATCACAATGGTGACCTAGTAACTAGCCATCGTCATCGTGGACACCGCGATACTTGGGCAGCAATGGTTAATGTCCTATACGATTTCGACATGCACTGGACTATGGCTCCTTATGTTGGTATTGGTATTGGTTATGCTCACATTAAAAATGAGCGTCATTATAACTATGCTGGTAATGCACACCATAGATACCATAAAAACGATAATCAGTTTGCATGGCAAGCAGTTGCTGGCGTTGCATACCCAATCTACTACAATGTGGATTTAGCTGTTGAATATCGTTTCTTTGATACGACAACTCGTCGTCATGAAAGAAGCAATTACAACCACGACGTTGGTGTAAACTTAAAATATTACTTCTAAGCTTAAACATCTTAGAGTATTGTTTCTTTAATGTGTCTTAGGTTTTAACCTAAGACACATTTTTTTTATTCCTTAATTAATTTTTATTTTGTTATGAACTAAAGTATGCTGGCAGATAATGTGCTCTCTTCACCTCCTAGAGAGGCATAAGAGAGCTATTCCTAATAAAATTTACATTTAAGCGGCCAACGGCAGGTGATCTACACCCTCTTTATTAAAGGTAATCTTAGCTAATCTTTTTATCTTTGCATTCGGCCAAGAAAAAAATGTCCTCTTTTCATATCAGTTGCTCACTCCTAAGCTTACTGACAGATCGCTTCAAATCGTCCTTTAGATCCCATTATTCTATTTCTTTAAAAAAGACAAACTATTTCTTACCCTGTTAATACCAATCGCTCACAACCTTAAGCTTTTTGCTGTGCACTTTGTTGACTCTAATTATTATACCCACTTTTTTAGGCTAGCATATCCAACTTTTTCAACCGTTTCTTTTTAAGATCCATTTGCTTATCAGATCTTTATTGAAGGTTCCTGCCTAATCGTTAATTTTCAATTCTTTATATCTAAAGATTTAAGGAAGATACTAGGATTCTTTTAAATTTAAATAGTTATTAATTACTTTGTTGTTTTTTTAGCTAGGAGGGTTAATGAATAATATATTTCCAAACTACAGCGTAGACCGAGAGCCTACGAGATATGGCGGATATCGAGAAGATTATCAGCTTAAAAGCAAAGAGATAATTCGCGAAGGAATAAAAAAAATCAAAATTTCTCCCAAAGAACTCATATCTGAAGCGCCTTACGCCAAAACTGTAGAGATAGTAGAAGGCTGTCGGGCTTTTAAGACTACCTCTTGCCATGCAGGCCTTGAACAAAGATGGGTAGTCATCTTTAGCCAAGCGGCCTATCAAAGAGAATACCCTACTTTATCTAAACATGACTTAAGGGCAATGCAAAAGAAGCCAAAGCCTTTATTAAGCTCATGCAATAAAAGTTTTTATGTTCAAACGATGCTAAACGTCAATTAGATAAGCTTGTAAAAAAACTTAAATATATACAGATTATCGAACCTCCAGTTATAACAACTCAAAAGTATACTACATCTGGTCGGCCCAAAGCTGAGCAAAAATCTTCTATCTCTAGCTATCGCCTATAAGGCATAGTAGCTTGCTCTTTGCTTAACAAGTTAGCCAATACCCCTTTGGTGATAAGGATACAAATTGGTTTGACTTGCTTTTTTAATTTTTTTATATTGCCTTTAATAAATAAAATGCTGAAAAGTCATCACTATCCAAGGAAATAAAATGCATCCTATCTCTTCTGTATCTATTGAAAGCTTGCCCAATGAATTGCTGCTTCCTATCTTAGAGGCTTGCGCATGTCCTTCCTTATTTAGCGTCTGTAAAAGATGGCATCATCTGCTGGCTTCTGAAGTGATGCCTTCTCTTTATAAAAAAATAGCCCAGCTTCATTTTCCCAGGGGAGATGCCACTACCCCGCGAACTCTTATGTTAGTTAGAGTTTATCAACTCAATCCTGTACTTATCTCTACTGAAAAAGTTTATCAAGTTTTTAAACAAGTTTTTGCCTTAGCTAACTCTATTTCTCCTTTAGAGTTTAAAGAGAAAACAGAAGAAAAAAGAGGCTTAACGCTGGCTAATTACTCTTCTTATCTCTTAAATATTAATCGTCTTTTACCTTGGAAAAAACTTCCTGGTGGGGAAGAATACTTGAGCCGAGAAGAAATTAAACATTTACCTTTAGAAAAACAAGGAAAGTTACTTAGAGATTGGATTGAAGAAAATTGTAAAAATACCACGGCTTTAAATTTATCTGGAGTAGGCTTGACTTATTTACCCCCAGAAATATGCCAGTTATCTAAGCTGCAAAGGCTTGACTTAAATCAAAACCAACTCACCAACCTTCCTACAGAAATCGGGCAATTGTCTCAGCTGCAAGAGCTTTACTTAGACCAAAACCAGCTCTCTAGCCTTCCTGCAGAAAGCGGACAATTGTCTCAGCTAAAATGGCTTTGCTTAGGTCAAAACCAGCTCACCAGTCTGCCTACAGAAATCGGGCAAATGCCTCAGCTACAAATACTTTACTTACATCAAAACCAGCTCACCGCTTTGCCTACAGAAATCGGGCAATTATCTCAGCTGCGAGCTCTTGGCTTAAATCAAAACCAGCTCACCAGTCTGCCTGCAGGAATTGGGCAATTGTCTCGGCTGAGGCGGCTTTACTTGAACCAAAACCAGCTCACCAGCCTGCCTGCAGAAATCGGGCAGCTGTCTCAGCTTACTGAGCTTGAATTAGCGGAAAATCCTTTGAAAGATATGGCAGAAAAAATAAAGCAGCGTTTTCCATTATAGTTTGCGAACGAATATAGCGATATGATTTGTTTGAAAGACGTTCGTGAAGATTTAAGAGAATAAATGCCTATAAGAAAAATAAGAAAAAAAAGTAGAGAAGGGTTAGCCATAAAGTATTTTCAAACCTCGCTGGGCTTAAGGGATATTCTCAAAGTCTCCGAGCTATTTTAAAGATAAGTAAAATTATTATACCTCTATAAAGGCGGAATCGCCGGTAGTTTGTATAAATTTTTTAAGGAAGGAAACCGAGTTTATACTTTGGAATGGCATATGTTAAGATTTTTAAGCAAGGATGGGATAAGAACGGAAGTTTAATTAGTTGAAAGCTTTTCATTTTATCAGGGCGGGGGTTAAGACACAAAAGACTTTTGTGTAGAGTATTTTTAAAAGAAGCTAGGCCCATTAATTTAAAAAGGGATATCTGATACAAGCTAAATAATAATTTCTTTTCTGAGATTCTCTTCCTTAACTTTACCAAGAGATAAAAATTTCATCTTTGAATTTTGCGAGAAGTTAGATAACCCATCGTGATAAATATTTTTAAAGCCTCGCTAAATAAAAAAGGATATGCTCCCATGTAAATTGCATTTTTTCCCCCTACAAAAATTGCTAAAATACTAGCCCCTAGGATTAAAACAAGTAAACATGCAAGAGCAAGAATTACTAAATTATTCCGTATGGATTGCTGGGAAGAGGCTTTGCCTGCTATATAAGCTTGCAAAGGCATAGCCAAAAGGTAGCCCGCTTTAGGGCCTATCAAAATAAGAGGTTGAGCAATTAAAGGACTAAAAACTGGCAATCCGCATGAGCCTTGTAGTAAGTAGAGAAGAGTGGCAGCAGCAGCTTGCCTAGAGCCTAAAGTTACTCCTAGAAAAAGAACGGCTAAAGTTTGACAGGTAAATGGAACGGGGGAAAAGGGGAGGGTAAGACTAACCTTAGCACCTAGCGCTATTAAAAAAGAGCCTGCTAAACTTATCAAAAGCCTGCATAGCCAGGAGTCTGTAAGTGTAAAACTAGAGGGTATTGCTAGCTGCATCAGTAATTTCTCCTTCACAAAGATAAGAATGCAGTTTATTTATACTTTTTCTCTTTTGCAAGAAAAAAATGTAGGAAATAGGTAAGATAGAGGGAATAAATTTTTTTTAACTTAACCATTTTTTATATATTGATGATGCCCTTAGGCTAAAAGTGGTCAATCAGAATGTTTCTCAATGGTTGATTAATTTTTATGCAAATTAGCATGCGAGGGATGAAATTTACTGTTACTAATTTTTTTAGATTGCCTGTTTACTTTTTATTTATGAACTTTTTCTTGATGCCTATTGGGAAAAAAAGAAGCTTATCTCTTAATCTGAGCATGTATAGGCTTTTCCTTTATATAAACTAGTCCCCTTTAATCAATAACGAAGAGTTAGGCTAGGAGAGAAGGCTGGTCTATTAATAGAGCGTGGAAAGAGCTAGAATTCTTCTTGTAAATTTTAATCCATTAAATGAAAATGCTCGGCTATAAAAGCTTATAAGGAATTTCCACATGATGAAAAAAATTTTGTTTATTATTACCTATTATTTATTGAAGTGCATGCTATGGTTTAGGTATCGCATCAAAATAGAAGGGCTCGAAAACATCAATTCCCAAACTCTTAAAAGGTCAGGAGGGGTTTTATTTCTTCCCAGCCATCCTGCCATTTTTGTTGATCCAATAGCTGTTTCTATGGCTGTAATAAAAAAATTTCCCATTCGCCCTATGATTACAGACTATATGTATTATCATCCGGCGATTAATAGATTTGCTCGTCTTGTAGACGCTTTACCAGTGCCCAATTTTCATACTACCACTAACAGCTTAAAGCGCAAGAAAAATGAAGAGGTTTTTCAGGCTGTGATAGACGGCCTTAATAACAAGCAAAATTTTCTTGTTTATCCGGCGGGTAAGACCAAGGATACTAATCTTGAGATCATTGGAGGGGCTTCAGGGGCTCATAAAATCATACAAGGAGCTCCTACTCTAAATGTCGTGCTGGTTAGAACAAAAGGATTATGGGGTAGTAGCTTTTCAAGAGCTTTTACACCAGGCTCTTCTCCTCTTATGTTTCCTACGATTATAAAGGGAATCAAGCATGTCTTCAAAAATTTAATTTTATTTACCCCTCGACGAGATATAATCATTTCTTTTGAGGTGGCACCTGAAGATTTTCCTTATAAAGGAACACGTATTGAAATAAATAAATATTTAGAAGCTTGGTATAATCAGCCAGATGGCCTTTCTAAAGAAAATAACAAAGCTCCTGGTGATACACTCGTGCTCGTTCCTTATAGTATATGGAATAATAAAATTCCTAAAATAGACGAACTAAAAGCTCTTGCTGAAGATGTTATCCCTTTAGACTCTATTTCTACAGAAATCCAGGATCTAATCATTAATAAGTTATCAGAAGTGGCTGATATAGAGGCAAAAGAGATAAAACCTACCATGCTTTTATCCTCAGATCTAGGATTGGATTCTTTGGATATGGCTGAGTTGGTAGTTTATCTAGATGAAAAGTTTGATGTTAAGGGAGTAACCGTGGCGGATTTAACCACGGTCAATAAGTTCATGGGATATGCCGCAAAAAAAATTACTACTCCGCTTATAACAGAGACCCATGCAAAAGCTTCTGCTAAATGGGAAGTGAATGGATTTCGTACACGTTGTTACATTGCTCCCGGTCATACTATTCCGGAAGCTTTTTTTAATGTATGTTCAAAGAAGGGTAAGCAACCGGCTTGTAGCGACGACCGTACAGGCATTCTAACATATTCTCAAATGAAGCTACGTGCTATTCTCCTTGCCGAATACATTCGGAAACTGCCAGGCGAGTATATTGGAATCCTTCTTCCTTCCTCTGCAGGTACTGCTATCCTTATAATGGCTGTACAGCTAGCCGGGAAAGTTCCTTTAATGATTAATTGGACAGTAGGTTCCCGTCATTTAGAGTCCGTAATTTCTCTTTCTAAGATTCAGGTGGTCCTAACTTCATGGGCCTTTTTAGATCGTTTAGAGAATGTAGAGTTGAATGGTATTGAAGAAAAACTTTTAATGCTTGAAGACGTACGCCCTCATCTAGGAATTAAGCAAAAGCTCAAGGCCTTATGGCGTTCAAAACAAAGCAATAAGAAAATATTTAAAAAATTAGGCTTTAGTAATAATCCTGAAAATGTAGCCGTTCTTCTATTTACAAGTGGTACGGAAAGTATGCCTAAAGGGGTTCCTTTAAAGCATGCCAATATTCTTTCTAATTTAAGAGCTTCTCTAAACGATGTAGAAATTTTTAGTGATGATGTATTTCTCGCCATGCTCCCTCCATTTCATTCTTTTGGATTTACTGTGAGTAGTTTATTAGGAGTTCTTTCGGGCTTTAGAACCACCTTTTATCCCAATCCGACCGATGGAAAAGGGCTTGCTTCTGCTTTTGAACGATGGGGAGCTACCCTTATTTGTGGGGCACCTACTTTTATAAAAGGGATGCTAAAAGTGGCTAAAGCTGAAAACTTGAAGAAACTGCGTTTATGTGTAACGGGCGCAGAGAAAGCTCCCCTTGATTTGTTTCAGCAAATAGAAAAAATAGGGAAAAAGAATCACCTTCTCGAAGGTTATGGAATTACGGAGTGTTCCCCCGTACTAACTATTAATAGACCTAATCAGCCCCATAAAGGTGTAGGCCAGCCCCTAAGTAATGTAGAGCTAATGATTGTTCACCCTGAAACCCTCGAAATCCTTCCTCCAGATACCCAAGGATTAATTCTAGCACGAGGGCCCAATGTTTTTTCTGGATATCTCAATCCAGGAGTGTCTAATCCTTTTGTAATGGTAGATGGTAAAGAATGGTATAAGACGGGGGATTTAGGGTTTTTGGATGCTAACAATGCTTTAACAATTTCTGGGCGTATGAAGCGTTTTGTGAAGATAGGAGGCGAAATGATAAGCTTAGCTTCAGTTGAAAATGTGCTTTTACATGTGAAAGAGGAAAAAGGCTGGGATAGTTTAGAAGACGAGGGACCTTTACTGGCCATGTGCGCTAATGAAGTGGACGGAGAAAAAACCAAGCTTTACCTATTTACCCGTTTTGAGACTACGGTCGATGAAGTGAACAAGACTTTAAAAGAAGGAGGATTTAGCAATCTAGTCAAAGTCAATGCTGTCTATAAAATTGATTCCATTCCTATCATGGGTACAGGTAAGGTCAATTATCGGCAGCTAGAGAACCAATATTTGAATAAAGCATAAGAGGGTTAACAGTTTGTTAGGATAAAACTTGCAAAGATGATTAGAAAATAAGATTTTGAAAAATAGTTACTTAAATGAGCATAGCAAATAATGATAGAACAAGCCGAGAAAAGCAAACCTTCTCTTAAATTCTTTAATACTGAAAAACGATCCAAAGAAATATTTAAGCCTTTTAACGATCGAATGGTTCGTATGTATACATGCGGCCCGACAGTTTATAATTTTGCTCATATCGGCAATTTTAGAACCTATATTTTTGAGGACGTGCTAAGACGTACTTTAAAATTTTTCGGCTATAAAGTCATGCAGGTTATGAATCTCACCGATGTAGACGATAAAACTATCAAAGGAGCTATTGCTCATAATATAACTTTACAAGAGTACACAAAGCCTTATATTCAAGCATTTTTTGAGGACTTAAAAAGCCTTAACATTGAACCTGCTGAACACTATCCGGCGGCTACCGATTATTTGGAAGAGATGATCCAAATGATACAAACTTTATTAGATAAAGGAGTTGCTTATAGAGGAGGTGATGGAAGTATTTATTATGCTATCCGCAAGTTTCCTCGCTATGGATGTTTATCCCACCTCAAATTAGAGGAATTGCAAACAGGAGCTTCGGAGCGCCTTACAGCAGATGAATATGACAAGGAAAACGCCTCAGATTTTGTTCTCTGGAAGCATTATAATGCTGAGCGAGATGGAAAAATTTTTTGGGAAAGTCCTTTTGGTCCTGGACGTCCAGGTTGGCATCTAGAGTGTTCGGCCATGGCAATAAAAATTTTAGGAGAAAGCATCGATATTCACTGTGGAGGAGTAGACAATATATTTCCTCATCATGAAAATGAAATCGCTCAATCTGAAGCTTATAGCGATAAAATGTTTGTTAAATACTGGATGCATGCAGAACATTTAGTGGTAGAAAATAAAAAGATGTCAAAAAGCTTAGGGAATTTTTATACTTTGCGGGATCTTTTAGAAAAGGGTTTCACAGGAAAGCAAGTGCGTTACATGCTATTGCAGACGCATTATAAGACTCAGCTTAATTTTTCTTTTCCTGGTTTAGAAAGTGTTAAAGCTGCTTTGCAAAGACTCAATGATTTCATTCAAAGACTTTTAACTTATAATAAGGGTAATGAAAAGGGCTTAGTCGGACCCCTTGTGCAAAAAGCTTACCACGCATTTAGCCAAGCATTAGCCGATGACTTAAATATCTCTGTAGCTTTAGCTGCTGTTTTCGAGTTGGTTAGAGAAGTAAATGCTATTAGCGATACCCAAAATATGAGCGTTACTGAAGCTCAGGAGGTCTTACAGGCTATGCGCGAATTTGACTCTGTTTTAGGGGTGCTTAACTTCGAAAAAGTTGAGGAAGATATTCCAGATGAGCTACAACAGGCTCTGCTTAATCGCACAAAAGCTCGAGAAAATAAAGCCTGGGCACAAGCAGATACTCTAAGGGATTTTATTGTAAGCAAAGGTTATCTTATTGAAGATACTCCAGAGGGTGCCCGTTTAAAAAAAATTGAAAATAGATGAGGAATACATGACACGTAAAGCTCATACAGCGGATGAACGATTTATCATATGCGCCTATCAAGCTCTTGAAGGCCTAAATGATAAAGAGGCCCCTTTAAATTTCTATAAAGTGGGGGAAAAAGCAGGAATTACGCATAAAGGAGTTAAAGCTATCTGCAAATTGCTTATACAAGCAAATTTTATAAAAAAAATTTCGGATGAAGAAATTTATCTTACCCAAAATGGAGAACAGCTTGCTCTGCGGTTGTTAGAAGAATGATCCTTTGATGGCCTATATGCCACTTGCACTAGGCCAACCCTATCTACTGTGATTTAAAGAACCTTTATATCCTGTAACCACTTACTTACGCTCATTTATTCAACAGTATCCTTGCCGCTTGCATTAAAATTTTTTAATCAAATAGTTGCTTTTAAAAGATTTTCCCATACCTAGGAGCCTCATTTAGTACTAATCTGTTAAGTGCCTTTCTGGCACCCATAGAGATAAGGTTTATTAATAAAGGAGGGATAGGGGGATCTAAGATAATTAAACTTTATTCGAGAGCAACTTAATGAATAGATCAATGTTTTCAAAGCCACCCTAGGAAGATCAGGAAGGATCCGCGGCTGCAAATTATACCCCTCAGGATTATAAGAGAGGGATAAAGAAAATCTAACGAACCTATGGCACAAAGGCTTCCTGGAGGAAATGAACAAGCTCTCCAACAATTTGTCAATCCGAGTCATATGAGATTATGCAGTACTGCAAAAATAATTGGCAGATCAATAATTGTCTTTCATCGGGAGATAAGGATATCCTTGGTAATTCTACCTAGGTGTCCAAAATATGAAGGCATTCTCCGGTTTTAGCATCCTAAAGTTGAACGTTGTGGGTGGTGGAGATTGCAATCCATTGGCTGCTTAGAGAGAAATACGTCTGGAAGATACTTTAGGGTCCTTCAAAGCTTTTTAGACATTCACCTGTTTGGGTATCCCAAAGGCGGACGCCTTGGCTGTTAGTGGTAACTATCCGCTTGCTATCTGGTGAAATTGGCGTCCCACAAGCGAGTAGCTTGGTCGCCACTGATTTAAGCTTTTAAATGAGTTTTCGCTGTCTCGTCAAGAAAATATTTATTTTTCTAAAATTATAGCAAAGTTTATTATTTGCTTGATTAACATGCATTTTCAGAGGCTTAAAGAAGGGAAATTTTTACTTTTCTTAATCAAACATTGTGCTGGCTTTAAGGGGAATAGGCAAGGGGAGGTCGGTTTAGAAGGTAGGACTTCTTCTTCCTTTACTTACAAATAGGGAGGCAGAGGTTTAGTAGGCAGAAGTGTAAACAAATATTTAGAGGAATATTAATATTCTAATGAATTACGAGAAGTGAGGCTACAATCTATTAAGTAGCTCACTTCTAAAAAGCAAAGAAATTATTCTTGTGGTTTCATCCAAGGGAAAAATAACACATCTCTTATAGAATGAGAGTGGGTCATCAACATAACAAGCCGATCTATGCCAATGCCTACACCCCCTGTAGGAGGCATTCCTTGGCAAATAGCTTCAATGAATTCTTCATCTAAAGGAGAAGCTTCTTCATCACCAGCCTCACGACGCTGGGACTGCTGTTCAAGCAAGCTTCTTTGTAACTCTGGATCATTAAGTTCGCTGTAAGCATTGCAGATCTCTTGCCCCAGCACAAAACTTTCAAAACGTTCCACCATACCATTTGCCCGTTCTGCAGCCTCACGATGTAATTTACATAAGGGGGTGGTTTCAATAGGGTGGTCGATGATGTGATGGGGCTGGATCAGATGAGGTTCAACATGTACAGCAAATAGCGCGGCGATAAGTAAACCTTTAGACATATTAGCAAGTTTTTTTGGATCTACGTGTCCACTCTCAAGTAGCATGCTCCTCATTTCCTTCTCTGAGAGCTTTTCAACATCTATGTGGGCATAATGAGAAAGACTTTCTTTCATTTTCATTCTTGGCCAGGGGGCTTTAAAATCAATGGTTATCTGTTCTTTTGAATCTGGTAGAGTAGCTACAACTTTTGTTGTTCCATGCAATTCTATAGCTAGCTTTTCAAATAGGTTCTCAACGAGGCTCATCATATCTTTATAGTCCCAATAAGCCGCATAAGCTTCTAGTAAAGTAAATTCAGGGTTGTGATTGCGATCGATCCCTTCATTGCGGAAAACCTTTCCTATTTCAAATACACGATCCATTCCCCCAATGATCAGTTTCTTAAGAGGGATTTCCAATGAGATGCGTAAAAACATCTCCTGCTCTAGGGCATTTAAAGTAGTAGTAAAGGGACGCGCTTCTGCCCCACCATATATACTTTGCAATACAGGGGTTTCAACTTCCATAAATTTATGACTTTCAAGATAGTTGCGAATAAAACGTAAAATCTTGCTGCGTATGCGAAAGGTTTCTTGCACTTCCATGTTGCTGATCAAATCCAGCCACCGTTTGCGATAGCGAAGCTCTTTGTCGGCAAGCCCTGCATATTTATCAGCTAAGGGTAAAAGTGTTTTACAAAGTAAAGTTGCTTTATGGACAAAGATAGTCAATTCACCTTTATTCGTATGGAAAAGAAATCCTTCAATGCCGAGGATATCACCCAAATCTATTTTTTTCTCAATAAGTTTATAGGCAGAAAGATGTTCAGCGCCATCTTCACTTAGTTCAGGATGATAGCCGGACAATTCAGTAAGGTCTCGATTAAACATGACTTGCAGACGTCCAGTTTCGTCTTGAATATGGGCAAAGGCATTTTTTCCCATTGCACGAAAAAGTACCAATCTTCCTGCTATACGCACAGAAGGTGTCTTAGCTGCCATGGCATCTTCACTATGTCCAATATTTGCATGCTGATATTGTTCAATAACAGCCTGAGTTGAGTGAGTTGGTGCATAATGATGAGGGTAGGGATCGATTCCAAGGCTTCTTAGCTCAGCGAGCTTACGCGAACGATTTTTAAACTCTTCGTGATGCTGATAAGCTGGAAGAGAAGAGGTTGTTATGTTATCTTGAGTAGGATTCATATTTTTTCAACGTTAGTTTATATTTTTATTGCTTAGTTATAAAAAAAGAAAGCTTGGCTTTTTATTTCATGGCTTTTTCTTTAAAGAGGGACTCGTGCATTTGGGACTGACAAGTAGGCAATATATCTATTACCCAATTAAAGATAAAGAGGCGAGTAAGATAAGCTGGTTTAAGTGTCTTTGCAGGCTGTAAGGGTTAATTATTGAACGCTTTTTTCTTCTCTTGCACTTTAGCTTTATTCATTCGCTTGCTTAAATAGTTTTTTGCTACAATTTTGTATTTATCTGGCAGTGAATGCATAGCTTTAGGCTTTGAAAGAATCTTAAGAGATTTCCCTTTAGCTTAACGATAGCAAGGTTATTTTCTTGCTATCGGCTCTAACACCTATAATAATAGGTCAGACCAGCTTTAGCTGAATAAGGAAAAGTCTTAATCACTTTTCCTAGGATTGTTTAAAGCTTTTCCTAATCATGCTTGCTTAATCTTTATCTTTTAAGTTCTTTTTAATCGACTGTCTTATCGTACTTGACACCGGCTAAAATTTATAATGCTAGCCTTAATAGCTTAATAGCTTGTAAATACCTATAGTACGCTTCCTATTAGATCATAGCCGGCAACTTCCGTGATCTCAACTAAATATAATTCTCCAAATGCTTTAACTTTGCGGCTATCATTGATAATAATTTGGCCATCAATTTCAGGACATTGACCATAGAAGCGACCCACCATTAACAAATTGGTTTCGGGATGATACCCTTCGACGATGACCTTCAACTTTTTTCCCACATACTTGCTATTAGCTTTTTTTAGTACTTTTTGCTGAATTTTCATTAATTTACGATAACGTCTTTCTTTTACCTCTTCCTCTATCTGATTAGGTAGATCAAAAGAGTAAGATCCTGGTTCGCGGGAATATTTGAAAATCCCAATATTATCGAGAGGATAATCTTGGATAAACTGAGCTAGCTCTTCAAATTGGTCTGCTGTTTCTCCCGGAAAGCCTACAATTAAGCTTGTACGGATGACGATATGAGGGATTTCATTACGCAGCTTGGTAATCGTTTTAATAATGTCTTCTTTTGAAGTTGCGCGGTGCATAGATTTTAACACCACATTATTGATATGCTGGATTGGCATGTCTAAATAAGGGCAAATGCGAGCATCACTTTTGATAAGAGCAATCAATTCATCGGTGATTTCATCGGGATAAAGGTAAAGTAAACGTAGCCAGAACTTTTTATCTATGGCTAGCATGGATTGTAATAAGTCGATTAAGGCTGCTTGATTTCTCGAACCCATATCTTTGCCATAATCTCCAAGATCTTGGGCAATAAGAATAATCTCATGCACCCCTTCATTAAGCAAAAAATTAAACTCTTTTAAAATCTGCTCTTTGCTTTTACTCTTGAGAGGTCCTTTGATGGTAGGAATGACACAATAAGCACAACGCTTTCGGCAGCCCTCCGCAATTTTAAGATAAGCGTAATGTTTAGGAGTGGATAATTGGCGAGGAATCTCCCCATTCTCCAAAAAACTGCGTCCCTTGGAGACAAGTTTACCTTTTTGAGTAGCCTGGACAGCTTGCAATATACCTTGTACGTCCCCTGATCCTAGAAGATAATCGATCCCTGGGAATTGTTTTTCCATTTCCTCGTGATGAGTTTGTACCATGCAACCTGTGACCACTAGCTTGGCACTTTTTTTGCGCTGTTGTAAGGTATGCTTAACTGTATCCATGGATTCTTTACGAGAAGCTTCCAAAAAGCCGCAAGTATTGATGACCAAATAATCTGCTTGGGATAATTCCTGGGTAACTTCATAGCCTGCTTTCAACAAAATACCTAGCATTACTTCACTATCGACCAAATTACGAGGACATCCAAGGCTAATAAAATGAATTTTATTTCCATCGTAGTCAAAATGAAAAGTTCCTTCCTGAGAGGCTAAATTATCAAATTTATCATTAGCTAAGAGGCTGTCAGGGGAAGAAGGGGTTGCACAACATGCTGCTGCATCGGAACAACACGATTTAAGAGCTAATGGTTTTTTGTCTTTGGGGATCATAGGTAGCATGAATAAAATTCTCCAGGAATAAATAAGGTTATAAAAACTATAAAGGTTAATTAAATATATTTAAATCCAAATTTGATACATGTAAAAATTATCTTTAAAATGATAGAGGATTAGGTAAGCTAAATAATAAGCCGAAGCCTTATTTATTTATTCCCTCAATTGAAACTAAAGATTGCTTTTTTAATTTATTTTCTATTATATTGCGACTAAGCACTTACTAGGATCAGATCGCTCTATCTGCCTTAATTATAAACATTTAATCTGCAAACTTCTATTTACCTGACATAAAAAAATGGGGCGTTTGATGGCAATACGAATGGATAAGCCACTCAAAATAGGCTATCTGGCTTATTTTATCCGGGAGTAAAATTTTTATGAATATATTTACTGTAGCCACCGCAGAAGATCATTACTCGATTAGCCGCCTTCATTTCACTCCCTTAAGCAGTAAGACGCATCGACTTAGTCAAAAGTTAATGAATTTTTATCTAGAGTCTCGCAGCATAAATCTTATTGCTTTAGGATCAATTGCTTGTAGTGTGGCAACTAGCCTTTTAGCTTTAGCTGAAACTGTAGCCGCTTTGGCCTATACTATTTTTCTTACCTCTTTAAATTTCTTATCATTTTGCCGCTCTGAACTGTTGCAAAATCATACCGTGCAGGCATGGGGATTTTGTATCCAGAGTTTTTTAATGATTCAAAGTCCTTGTTTACTAATTTCTCAACTTGATCATTTAAGCAAATATGATAGAATAAGGCATGAGCATTTCCAAAAAATTAAGAGTGCCCAGATAGCTCAATCACTAAGAGCAGCTTTTGATTTTATGAGTGATGATTTCAAAATGATCGAAGATTTTTTACCTTCCGAAGCTTATGGTTTTGCAGTAGCTGTAGAAGCTTTACCAGACTTAATCAATAAGACTAAGAAATATATGCCTATTCTCCGCGATGTCGCGCGAAATGAATTTGATCCTCAAAAGCTTGCTGATATAGATCGCTTTGAATTTATAGAATTTTTGGAAGACAAGAATGGACTTATAAACCCGCAGCAGCATTTAAAACTGCTGGCTAACATACCGGAAGATAAGAATGAGCAAAAAGAACTCTTAGAATTAATTACCCTACAGCTGTGCAAGCATCAGCAATATGCTTCATTTTTATTTGCTAATCCTATCTTTACACTAGAACAAATGCTAGAGCTAAATTTCCGCCTTCCTATTCGATTAAAAGAAGGAGAGAATTTTTTAAAACATAAAAATTTAAAAAAAACAAACTATAACCTTGCTTATCAAACGCAGTTCCAGGAAGAGACTAATGATGAAATCTATCAAATTTTTAATTTTAATGAGATCCCTTCACCTTCTATAGAGAAAAGCGAAGCAGCTTACGAAAAAAACCTGGAAGTATATATAAAACATTCTATTAAATATGTCCTGTCTTTTGAAAGATATATCAACATTTTTGGTGTCGAGCAGGAGGGTAGCTATTCTAAAAAAGAAATAGTTAAGGCCTGCATTCAAGATTTAGAGGCGGTTATTCAAATTAATTTACTAGCTATATTGCTAGAGTTGATAGCTTTACAAAAATATAGATATAAATGCCCTAGCCAAGAGCGCCAGCAAATAATTGAGCGGGCATTAATAGACTATGAGGCCATTAAAGATAATAATAAGGCCAAAAATTTATTAATACGCATGATTCTGCAAGATAAGGAATTTGAGATCGAGAAAGATTCATTTATCGATAAGTGTACGGGTATTCAATATGAAATCGATAGTATCACTAGGCAGCAAGTACAAAAAGTTTTTCGCAACATTACAGTACTTGCTGATCATCTCCATTATAGAAAAGATTTAAATGAGATTACGTTAAAAGCCTTAGCAGAGGTGGAAGGTTGTGGGAAAACTCAAGCCTAAAGGGAATGTTTTTTATCATCCGAATGCCTAGCTCTTTTCTTCTAAAGAACGCTATTTCTAAAAACTTTTTTAATATAGCTACTAAGGTTTTAAAAGAATGTAGAGATAGGATTTACATCTACTCGCATTTTTACTGCCTGCAGAGAGGGATGGGTATGACGGAAATTTTCTAAGACCCGATTCAAAGCATAAACATTCGTGCAACAAATAAGAAATTGATAACGATAATGTCCTTTAACTTTCGCATATCCGGCAGGAATAATTTCATGCCATTTACAAATTTCATTTGAATGATCCATAAGCCATGAGCGGGTATAATGAGCATAATCAAAGGCCTTTTTTTGGTCAGGGCCAGAAAAGGTAATTTTAATTAGATTAGAAAAAGGAGGGTAGTTAAAAGCTTGCCTTGCATTTAGTTCTTCTTCAAAAAATTTTTCATAATCGTTAGCTGCCGCTAAACTAATCGTTGAATTATCGGGTAAGCTTGTTTGTAGAATCACTTCACCTGCTATTTGACCTCGTCCTGCTCGCCCAGAAACTTGTGTAATTAATTGGAAAACTGTCTCTGAAGCACGAAAATCGGGGAGATTAAGGGTAGAATCACAATTTAATATTCCTACAAGGGTAACGGAAGGAAAGTGAAGACCTTTAGCTATCATTTGGGTGCCGATCAATACGTCCGCTTTGCCACTGCTAAAAGTTTTTAAAAGCTTCTGATGGCTACCTTTATGCTTGGTAGTATCTGCATCCATGCGTACTGTACGAATGCCAGGGAATAAAGCATGTAAATTTTTTTCAATCAGTTCAGTCCCAACCCCTTTATATTTCATGGGGTGATCATGATGGCAATTAGGGCACTGCTTGGGAGGAGGGGTGAGTGTATAGCCACATAGATGGCAAGCTAAAGCGTTGTCACCTAAATGAAAAGTCATGGTGACATCGCAATGTTCACATTTGACTGCTTGCCGGCATTGTTGGCAGAGTAGGGTAGTATGGTAACCACGGCGGTTAAGAAATAAGATGGTTTGCTCGCCTTGTTCAAAGCGCTGCTTTATTCCCCCGATGAGCTTTTCTGAAAAATTTGTATATCCTTTAGCTTTTTCAAATTCTTTTGCCATGTCAACAATATGCATGCGAGGCATATTTGCTGTAGCAGCCCGTGTGGTAAGTTTGCTTAAAGTATATTTGCTAATCGAGGCATTATAGTAGCTTTCTAAGCTTGGCGTTGCACTCCCCAGAATGACTGTGCTATTACTCATTTTTCCTCGCATAACCGCTACATCGCGGGCATTGTAGCAAGGTTGTTCCTCAGATTGCTTATAGGATTGCTCATGTTCTTCATCTACGATAATAAGTCCTAAATTAGGAACTGGACTAAAGATGGCTGAGCGAGCTCCAATCACAATAGAGGATTCGCCCCGGCGAATTTTGTGCCATTCATCAAAGCGTTCTCCTTGGCTTAATTGATGATGAAGAATGGCAATTTTGTGATCAAAACGGCTGCGAAAGCGTTCGATAGTTTGGGCTGTTAAAGAGATTTCCGGAACTAACATGATTGTTCCTTTGTTCTGCATTAAAGCTTGCTCTATCGCCTGTAAATAAATTTCAGTTTTACCACTTCCTGTGACCCCGAAAATTAGGTGGGTTTCAAATTGATTTTTGCTAAGGCTGTGCTTTACTTTTTCAAAAGCTTGAGATTGTTCTGCATTAAGCTGTTTAGCTTTGGTCTTAAAATATTCTTCATCGATAAGGGGCGAACGATCAATCCGCACAATATCCATCTGTAAATAATTTTTATTAATAAGCGTATCTACAGAGCTACGAGAACATTTTGATATTTCCAGCAGTTCACTGAGTAAAATTCCTTTTTTTACTTGAAGCATTATATCAATGACTTCAGCTTGCGCGGGAAATTTTTTACGTATTTTTTCGCAATAAATTTTTAATTCCTCACGCGTTTTTTTACGTAGGACATAAAATTGCTGCTTATGCTGGATATCCTTGCGTACACTGGAAGGAAGCAAGATTTTGAAAACTTGGTGGAGAGGGGTGCAATAATATTTGGCTAGCCATAAAGCAAGTTCAAATAAAGGGGGAGTGATAAGCTCTCCGTCAGATAAAATTTTAGCTATGGGCTTTACGGAAGGAAAAGTGGCCTGGCTTTGTACCTTTAGGATATATCCTTTTTGAAATTGGCGGCGTAAGGGTACTTCAACACGTACACCTGGTTTAGCGTGCAAAGTAAACTCAGGGGGAATGCTATATTCCAAAGACTTGTCAAGGGCACTATCGAGGATAACCGAGGCATATTGCGACATTCTAACCTACTTGGAAAGTTGCAAAGAAATAGAATTCCAGAGCTCGACTTTGCGGTGAGGCTCTTGAAGATATATATCTAAAGGGGCAAGCTCAATTATACAAGTTTTTTGGCTGGAGTCTAAGCAATTTTTCTCTATAATTTTTACAGCAACACCATAAACTATCTGAATAGCTTTACGTAGGTTAGCTAAGAATAAGACGTGGCGAGGCTCGGAAGATGCGTTTTTTAAAACTAATAATAGACAAGCTTGCGGGCCGTTTTTCCACATTTGTCTAACATTTTTCGCAGCTTCATCGTTTGGAATCTCCGTTAAAATCATTTGCTCGGGAAAGCGCTCGGCAAAAATTTTATGAAAATCTGAAAAATCTGAAGGGGGGAGAGCAGGTGCTAAAAATTCCAAATTAATAGCTTTAGGCACAAATCCTGCGCTGTCTGGCGAGGAGGAAGAAAGAGCTTGCTCGCTTGCCAAGTTGCTTTTACTATTGGCAGATAACACTTCAAGCGTATCTTTTGGATGTTTTTCATGGGTAACTACTGTAGAAGCATGGGTAACTACTGTAGAAGAGAGAGGAGCTGCAACTACAGATGAATCTTCCACCTTAGATGCTTCCGAAAATTGAGGCGGTAATACCTTTTTAATGGTTTGAGGTAAGCAAGAAGCTGCAAATAGGCGATAATCCATATAGCTAGAGCGGCTAACTTCTAAGAATGTCTTCGAAGGAAATTCTTGGATAAGGTAGCTTTGCATTTGCGCTATTAGGGATAAATATTCACTTTTTAAAGACGCCATTTTATTTTTTTTGTTGAAGTTCTTTCGCAGCTTCTAAAACTTGAGGCAGAAGATGATAATAGCCTCGCTTACTGTACTGTTTAATTATATATTTTTCTGCTGTTTTTAACCCTTGTGGAAACATTTTTGCAAAAACTCTTTTCACAAACGGTGCTTTGTAGACTTCATCCACAATTTGATGATTCTCTAATAGAAAAAACAGTATGGTTTCATCATCTTCAAATTGCAAGAATAATTTAGCAATTAAGCGTCCTATCTTATTAAAAATAGTTTGAATTTTTGGAATAAAGGGAGATACCAGTTCAGATAAGGGAGAGGCTGGTGATAAAGGCTTGTTTTCAACAATTTTCCAAACTTGATAGCAGAGTGAATAAGCTTTTTGGGCATGTAAATTTAATGTTTGCGCGGGATGCTTTTTGTCCTCATCATTAAGGTTAAAAGTTTGGCAACTACTTTGCAGCTGCTGGAGTAGGCCTTTATCCGCATAGCCAAAAAAGGAGGGAAAAAGATTTTTATCCTGATAGCCTAGTAGCCTAATGAGTGCTATGTTAGCGGCCTCATAGTTGTTGTTCTGAACTGCCATCTCAAAGCCTTTAAATGCTTGACAAGCTGCTAGGTATTCACTAACCATGAATTGAAATACAAGGCTATTGTTGTTTTGAAGGTGATAAGGGGATCGCATACCTGACTTGCTCTTTAAAGATCTGAGCTTATCAAAAAACTCACAAAAGGCAATAAGAAAATGCGCAAAAATATATTGAAATGCTAGAATTGCGCTTATTAATTTCTAACCCATCAGATCTTATGAAAAAAAATTTTCTTTGTTTTGTCATTGTTTGCATGACCTACATGCTTTGTAAGCAAGGGTATAGTGAGCAAGCTCTTGATCATCAAAAACCTCTCACCCACTTTTCTCCTGCCCTTGAAGAAGGTCTCTCGGAAGGTTTTCAAGCTCCTACTCATTCTACCCATCCTACTTCAAAAATTGAATTTCCTCCACAAATGGACGATAATGAAGGAGCTCGATTTTTTCATGAGCTTGTCAATATGTTAACCACGTTGGGATTAATTGTGGCAGTAGTTTTAATAGCTTCCTGGATCGTTAAAAAGCTGCTCAGAGGGAAAATTCATCAATTGAACGCTAGCAGTTTAATTAAAGTAATCGACTATCGCTCGTTAAGCCCGAAAACAGCCATTTATCTTTTAAAAATAAAAGGAAAAGAAATTATCTTAGCTGAATCTGTTAATGGAGTTACCCATGTAGGGGGATTTGAAAGTAATGAATTGGAGGAAAGTCTACCTTTATCATTTAAAGAGAAGATAGAGAGCAAAAATATTTTATGATGAGTCACACAAGCTTTAGCTTAATTTGTTTCCTTGGAAAAAGACCAAAGAACAAGAAATAAAAACTTACTTTTTTAATTTCAACTACTTTACTGTGTCTTGATGTCATTGAAAACTTATTTTCTCCCACTCTAACCATTAAGTTTATATTTTACTGCCGAGAAAGAGGTTTACACAAAAGGCAGAGGTAAAATGCAAAAAATAAGGCTTTCGATTTCCTAAATATTAGCGAATAGGATAGTATTGTTGAATTTACAAATGCCTGAAGAAGGGGAGATATGCAAAACAGACAAATTTTTATTTTCTCAATGTTCTATCTAATTTGTACTTGCTTTCTTTGTGCTTGTTATCGCTTGCCAAGAGAAGATGAATACTCTGTTGTTCCTTCTACTAATAATCCTGAGATTATTAGAGAAAAGCAACCAAATAATTTTACGCCCAATGTAGGTTTTTAAAAGTTTATGATTCCCCTCACTATTGATAGTCTTTACGAATACCTAATTAATAAATCTGTAGATGTAAAACATCAGCCAGAGACCAAGCAAATATATACTCTTTTTAAAGTGCAAAATGAAGCTTTTCCTCTTTTTATCGGCTTATTAAATGATGAGGAACTTCTTCAATTATTCGCTCCTATTCCTATCGCTCTTGAGAGTCAAACGATTAGTGAAGTTGCACGTGTTTTACATTTATTCAATAAAGAAATCGATGTTCCTGGTTTCGGTTTAGATGAACGAGCTAAAATTGTTTTTTACCGGACCATCTTACCGGCTAGCGATAAAAAGGTAGCAGGGGAAATCCTTAGTAATTATATTCATACTATTCCTCTTTTGATAGAAACATTCTTTCCTATAATCGCCGCTGTGGTCGCTGGTAAAGCTCGCTTTATAGATGTAGTCAAACAAGGGGAAGCTGCTAAAATAAGAAAATAAAAAATGTATAAAAGTATTTAAAGGTGGATATAAGTACTTGTTCTCAACCGAAGTAAACTCTTAGCTTCAACTGCTCTAATCTTTTTATTTAAGTGGTGCTAAGCTCGGTATTTTTTTAAAAAGAGCCGAAGGCTCTATTTTTCTTCTCTTAAAACATGTTAAGCTAATTACCATGATCAGTTGATATAATATCTTTAAATTTTTCAAAATGGAAAGTAGTTAAGAAAAATATAGAAAGATTTTAAGGTAAAATAATAACGTTAAAAGGATACTGCCTCATTATGCCAAGACGTGCTATTTTTTATGACACTGAAACGACAGGTATTAAAGCTGATAGGGATCGTATTATCGAGATTGCAGCTTTTGATCCTGTAAATAATATTTCTTTTGAGAAGCTGATTAATCCAGGATGCCCTATTCCTGCTGAAGCTACTGCAGTTCACAATATTACGGATGAGATGGTTGCCGAATGCGCCAGCTTTGCACAGGTGGGGCAAGAGTTTATAGACTTTTGTGAAGGCGATGTCGTTTTGATTGCCCATAATAATGATGCTTTTGATCTTCATTTTCTTCGTCAAGAGTTTGGGCGTCATCAAATTCAAATGCCCGCATGGTCATTTCTCGATTCTTTAAAATGGGCAAGACGTTATCGTCCCGATCTTCCTAAACATACTTTACAATTTTTAAGAGAAATTTATCAAATAGAAGCAAACAAAGCCCACCGAGCCCTTGATGATGTTATTGTCTTGCATCAAGTCTTCTCTTTAATGACGGATGATTTAGATATGGAAACCATCTTTAAATTAATTAATAAACCTCGCGAACTTCATCATATGCCTTTCGGTAAGCATCAAGGGGTTCCATTGAAAGATGTACCGCGTGATTATATTAAATGGCTTGCTAGCTCAGGAGCTTTTGATAAAGCCGAAAATACAGAATTAAAAAATTGCTTTGAAAAACTTGGCTACCTTTAACCATTTGTATATGTATGAAGATTTGTATCATAGGATGTGGCTATGTAGGAAGATCGGCAGCTATAAAATGGAAAAAGGAGGGACATGAGATTACCGTAACCACACGCTGCTTAAAAAAAGCGTCGGAATTAAGAAAGTGGATAGATCATGTTTATATTTTGGATGGGGATTGGCAAAAATTGCTAGAAAAACAAGATGTTGTTATCTTGGCTGTAGCTCCTGATAGCCCTGCAGATTATAAGTTAACTTATCTATGTACAGCTGAGAAGTTAGTGAAGGCTCTTAAAAATACGCATGTCTCTCATGTGATCTATACAGGCAGCTCTTCGGTTTATGGTGAGCAAGGAGGGTTATGGGTAGATGAAGAGACTAAACCTCAACCTACTCAAACAAATAGCAAAATTTTATTGTCTACCGAAGAAATACTATTTCAAGCCACTACTTCCTACCGCCAAATATGTGTATTCCGTTTAGGAGAGATTTATGGGCCAGGACGTTCAATCGTAGAGCGCGTTAAACGTCTGTTAGGCACTGCTTGCGCAGGTACAGGGGATAATTTTACTAATCTTATCTATCTTGATGAGATTGTTTCCGCTATGACTTATGCCAAGCAAAATAAGCTAGCAGGAATTTATAACCTTTGCGATGATTTTCATCTTCCTCGTAAAGAGCTGTATAAGAAGATTAGTAAATTCTATGGCTGGCCTGATATACAATGGAATCCTTCATTGCAAAGTTCTTTCCATGGGAATAAAAGAGTTTCTAATAGAAAGATAAAGGCGGCAGGCTGGCAAATCAACAAGGAAAATAGTGGTTTGCGCAGCATTCTTCTTTAAAAGTGTATTTTTGCGCTTAGCGATAAATGAGGAGAAAGGAGAGAAAGCCAAACAAAAGTAAGGAGGTGTTTTTAGAGCTGAAAGTAAGCGTACTAGAAATCTTATTAATCAATGATATCAGCGTCTACCATTTTCTGAATAAGTTCTTTCACTTCTTTTTCTGTATAAATACCATTAGCACATTTTTGCCCTACTATTTTCATCCCTCTTAATAAAGCTTGTTCGAAGTTGTGGACGTTGTAATAACGATTAAATTTTTTATCTTTGAAAATCTTTTGATGCTTAGGCCCTTCAGGCTTGTTCCAAACTTTATCTATCTTTATTCCATGATCTTTAGCATATTCCCTGGCTTGTAAATCTTCAAAGATTTCAACAAGCTTTTCAATATTTTTTTCCTTACTGAGATGTGGATTAATTTTCATTATTTCTGCCAGCGGTTCTTTCCCTATGCATTCGCTTTGTGATTCCGAGGCTACCCAATTATCGCACAGATATGTATAGCGAGCTTCTAAGCAATAATTATAGGGTGAAAATGCTTGGTTGAAGAATTCCTTTAAACGATCATTAGCCTTGGCTTTTTGATAAGTGGTGAAAAATAGTTTTGCAGAAGTTTTAATTAAAAACTTTATGGTCTCTTTAGACTGTTCGGTATGTAAGTAGACGCCTGTTAGATCGTAGATATAGGTTCCAGAATCATAAGAAGAATGTTTAAGATAATAATCCCACAGCTGGAAGCGTTTAGAGTAGATCTTGAAGAATCCGTGAATAGTTTGTTTGATATGATCATAAGCTCTTAGGTTGCCGGTATCATGAATGTGATCGAGGTCTTTTAGCATTTCTAGATAGAGGGCATTTAGCTTATTTGATACCAGGATCTTTTCCTGGGGAGGGGGAGCAATTGCTGTAGGTTTATTATTAGCAATTATAGGTAAAAAATTAAGAGGTTTAGCAATCGGATTAAAGAAGTTAATATGATTAAAATTAGGCCTGTTTAAAAGAGGTTTAAGAGGAATATTGGGGTTTACTTGCCCTTCCCAAATATTTAATAAGCCGGCTAAATATTTTTCCAATTTTATCATTTTTTCGTAAGTCATTTTCTTTTTTATATTATTCTTGCCATATTTTTTGCCTATAAACTGTTCTCTCCTTAAATAATCGTTAAATTTTGCGCGGCTGGCAAAATCCACGTAAAAATTATTTTCCTTACGATTGCTTGTGGTATGCATTTCCACTTCTTTAATAAACTTTTCAAATTTTTTCCATATAAGCTCCTCTTTTTCCCTTAATTTTTTTTCTTTCTTCGCTTTAAAAGCATGAAGACGGTTCAATTTTGTTTGAAAATTTTTATCTTTTTCGTTAAATGCTTTTTTAAAGAAAAGATCAGTTATTCCCTTCCGGTGAGCATAACAATATTTTTTATAAAGAATCTGGGGAGCCTTTGAGATGGCTTCAATTGTCTTAGCATTGAGAGGTTGTTTTTCAAGCTTAAGGCCCGTTTTATCATAGATCAAACGGCGTATTGTATGTGGGGGTTCTCCTTGCAAAAATATCTTATTAATAGGGGAAAAACAGGCAGATAGTAAGCAAAAAGATTCGATGCTTTTTAAAATTTTATAAGTTTGCAATTCATTTTCATTAGCGTCTAATTCAGCTTTTATGTGGATAAACTTCTCTAACAAATTGGGTTCAATTTTCATATAGGTATAAAAAGTGTCTTCCAGTGTGTTTTCTAATCTACTAAGACTTATTCTCAGATGACACAGATTAGCAATCTTTTTTAAAAGGATGTAAAACCACCTACATAAAGGATGCATGGTATCACAAGGCTTAGTAGGAAGAGCATCTAAACGTTTAAGTAAATATTTAAGCTGATGGCTTTGTTGAAGGGTAAGTGTGCCTTTCGTAGGGTTTTGCAAGGTAGCACAACATATTAAAAGTAGCTTGCGTTCTTGCTGAGTTAAGCTTTTTTTTTGATTATGATCGCAATAGTTTCTTGCTTTATAAACAGCTCTGTAAGCTTCATTAATTTTCATTGTTTACTCCCTTTTTTAAGGGTAATTGTTCTCTTAATTTAAATAAATATTAATAAATTTTAGGAGAGCATCTCTGTAAATTTAGGATTACAAAATAGATGGCAAAATTTTTATCGCCTATTTATTTATAAACTAATTATTTTAATAAATTTAAAAGTTTATAAAATTTATTCAAAAAATTGAACCTTTTTTTTTATGATTTTAAGGGGGAAAATAGATAAAAGCTATATATAAATGCGAGGAATAATAAAATAAGTTCCAAAAAGTC
Organism: Neochlamydia sp. AcF95; assembly: GCF_018342455.1. Taxonomy (NCBI): domain Bacteria; kingdom Pseudomonadati; phylum Chlamydiota; class Chlamydiia; order Parachlamydiales; family Parachlamydiaceae; genus Neochlamydia; species Neochlamydia sp. AcF95. Next base: position 69,085 of record NZ_JAEMUC010000072.1, read on the forward strand.
TACCCATGCAGATTACCTCCCCAAACATCCTTTAACCTATGCAAAATTTGGCTATCTAACAAGTTTAAACCTAATCAAGAGAAGTTTCAGATTTTAAGAGTTTAATTAAAAATGCGCTTTTTTTGAACTTAGCTGGAGTCATTTAAAAGCATGGTAAATAGGTGTGTCCAATAGAGGAAGAATAGGATTGTTAATTTAAAAACATCTAGAAGCTAACGAGGATTATAAGGGTATTTGATAAGCAAGGTAAACAATAATCCTACTATAAAACATCCTTTTTCCTCATTAAAGAGTGCAAATTTCGCCCTTTTGTGCTTTCCCTTCTATTTTCTCAAGCTGCTTGCTGCCTCATCCAAAAAGCATGCTGCCGAATAAAAGTCAGTATGGCCGTATTTAATTTAACATCCTTCTAAGTTACGAAAACAGGGCAAAGTTAAAGATAATGAAAAACACTCAAGATAAAAAGCTGGCCCTACTCCAGCAGTTAAGCCAAAAGGTAGAACTATTAGCTTACCTCTTTTGCTTGAAAAACTAGGCAGCAGTTATGCCGAGCGAAGTGTACGAAGATGGTTGGCGGAGATGATAAGTGAAGGGCTGCTGGAACGAATTGGGCAAAAACGAGGAACAAAATACTATGCTATACAGCTTGCTAAACGAGAAATGAGCAAAGCAAGTAGTTGCTTTGGAACAGCTAGCACAAAAGCCATTCAACAAGTGAGACGTCCTCTTTATGAACGCACACCGCTGGCCTACAATGATCAATGGTTTGAGGCTTATCAGCCAAATATTACTTTTTACCTTTCCTTAGATGATAGAAGGCAATTACAAAAAGCAGGACAACGCTCTAAACAGGAAGACCCGGCAGGTACTTATGCTCATCAAATTTTTATTCGCTTACTTATCGATCTTTCCTATAACTCCTCCAGGTTGGAAGGTAACACCTATTCCTTGCTGGATACTCAACGCCTAGTCCTGGAAGGGACGAGCGCGGAAGGCAAGCTGGATGAAGAAAAAATTATAATCCTTAATCATAAAGAAGCTATCCGTTATATGGTAGACAATGCTCCCAGGTTAGAGGTGACGGAGCAGACTATCTGTACTTTGCATTACCTTCTTTCAGACGAATTAGTAGAGGCCCGGTATGCCGGAAAAATCAGAGATCATGGAGTTCGCCTAGGTGGGTCCACCTATATTCCTTTTGAAGATAAAAAGTAGCTGCACGTACGCCTTAATCGCCTTATTGAAAAAGCAGCGGTAATTATAAATCCTTTTGAGCAAAGCCTATATTTGCTGGTTCATCTAACCTATTTGCAAGGATTTTCTGATGTAAATAAACGCACGGCGCGGCTTAGCGCAAATATTCCGTTAATCAAAAGTAATTTTGTTCCTTTATCCTTTAATGATGTAGGAAGAGAGGATTATACCTCCGCGGTAATTGCGATCTACGAACTACAAGATATTCGTCCGCTCCGGGATTTATATATGTTCTCATATATGCGAACCTGCTCCATGTATGATTCAACGGTGAAAGCCTTAGGATTTGATGAAATACGGGTACGTTATCGACAGCAAAGACGTGCTCTTATCCGCGCTGTTATCCTTAATCAACTCACCGACGAAGAGTTGCAAAAATACATTTTTTCCCAATCTTTAAAATTGCTCAATAAAGAAGAGCAAGCTTTTTTCATAGAAGATGTGATGGAAGATCTTAAAGAAATAGATCAAAGCCGGCTTGCAGGGCTTGGAATCACACCAGAGCAGCTAAAGGCTTGGCAGAATTTATCTAAATCTTGAAAATTACGCCAATGTTATAAAGATAAAAGCTCATATCTTCTCAACGGATATAAATCTTATTAAGTGTAAGCCTAGCCCTTGGAAGATCTCTTTAGCACTAATCTTGCTGATCTATATAGTCCTCATAAGAAAATGCTCATTCAATTGATAAAGGTTATGCTGTTTAAAGGAAAAAATTTCACGCTTTGGAGGAGGAAAGAATAAAGCGTTAACTTAAAGGAGCCTACTTAGTGAAGCTGAAGTAAAGCACAAAGTCCCTGATTGAGGTTAAGCAGCCTCCTCCCATTAAAATTTTTTAATTGGCTGTGATTTAAGATTTAACATTTAATAAAACACTCGGATTAGCTTCTTTAAACTCTTGCAGGCCTTGATTACGGAGCCTACAAGCAGGACATTGTTGGCAGCCTGCTTTGGAAATCCCTTCATAGCAGGTAATCGTGGTATTTAAGAGGTATTCAAGAATACCTAATCGATAAGCTATTTCCAAGGTTTCCTTTTTAGTCATAGATACTAAAGGAGTTAAAATTTTAAAGTGCGGATTGGCTAGGTCTATACGCAAAATTTTCTGCTTAAGGTCAAAATATTCTCGAGAACAATCTCGATAGCCTGAATAGTTACCTTCCACGCCGATCACCCCTAAATAGATAGAGGAAGCTCCAAGATAATCCGCATAAATGGCTCCCAGGCGTGCCATTAATCCATTTCGGCCTACTACTAACGTATTGGGAGTAGTTGGCGGATCTTTTTCGATGGCTATCGCTTGGTTAATTAGCGCATTGGCGGTAATTTGACTTAAGCAGCTTAAGTTAAGAGTGGCATGCTCGACATTCCAATCTTTGCAAATTTTTTCGGCTTGTATAATTTCAGAAGCATGCCGTTGGCCGTAGCAAAAAGAGAGGCTAGTCACTGCGTCTTTTCCAAGCTCTTGTATGGCAAGCGCTAAACAGATAGAAGAATCCATACCCCCTGAATGAATAACAACTGCCTTCTTTTTTCTCATTTCCCCCTTAGGATGTTTGGTTGGCATGATACATATGCTCCCACATTTTTTTAAAGCCAGGGCAATTTTGTAGCAATTCCTCTTTAGTACCTTCGGCTAGTTTTTCTCCTTTTTCTAGATAGATAATCTTATCAGCGTCTTCAATGGTAGAGAGACGATGAGCAATAATGATTTGAGTGACTTGCCCTCGTAGTTGATGAATTGCATTTTTAATATGTATTTCACTAATAGCATCTAAAGCGGAGGTGGCCTCGTCCATAATAAGGATAGGAGCATTTTTAGCTAAAGCCCGCGCTATAGCTAGGCGTTGTTGCTGGCCGCCTGATAAATTTTTTCCTGTTTCAGCTAATTCTGTGTCATACCCATTAGGTAATTGAAGGATAAATTCTTCAGCGTAAGCTTTTTTAGCGGCATTTTCAATTTGCTGGATAGATAAGTTTTTTCCATAAGAAATATTTTCAGCTACTGTATCAAGGAAAAGAAAGGGTTTTTGAGGAACGAAAGCAATCTGTTCTCTTAGGGATTTCTGAGTAAAAGTTGTGATTGGCTTATTGTTAATACGTATTGTTCCTTGCTGAATGTTATACAAACGAGGAAGAAGATGAACGATAGTAGATTTACCTGCTCCGGTAGGCCCTACAATGGCTACTGTGGTGCCTTTTTCTACTTTGAAACTTAATCCTTTTAAAACCCAATCCTGATCATAGCGAAACCACACATTGTCAAATTCAATAGAATCTTCAAATGTAGCCATCGTTTCTGCCCCATCGACATCCCGGATGCAGGGAACTAGCTCTAGCACTTCGCACATCCGTTCAGCAGCGGCGATTCCGCGTTGAATATGGCTGTTTTCTTCAGCAAATTTTTTAATGGGCTCATAAAATATATATAACAAGCCACAATAAAATAGCACTTCAGGTATGCTCATATGGAGCACATACAAACCATACATAAGAGCAGTCGCTAAGAAAAACATTCCGATGGTATGGATAATTGGGCGAGAAGCAAGATCATAACATGCACTTTTTTTTTCAAGTGCAGCCATTTTTTGATTTTGATCTTTGTATTTTTTTAAGGAAAATTCCTCCATTCCAAACAGCTTTACAGTTTGAATACCAGCTAGAAAATCAATTATAACGGAAGCAAAGCGTTCTTGATTTTGTTGGATTTGCCTTGAAATGCGTTTAACACGTTTGGCTAGAAAAATAATAGGAAATACAATCAGAGGAAAGCCAATGAATATAATCAAAGATAGTTTCCAGGAGGTGAGAAAGCACATAAAGAGGGTAGTTAATACAGTAAAAGGCGTTTGAAGGTAGTTAACAAGGCAAGCATTGATAGCTTCAGCGATGGTTGAGGAATCACTCACTACACGTGCGGACAAGCTGCCAATATGATGATCATGGTAAAATTTTAATGGTAGAGTTTGAATATGTTCAAAATATTGCTGGCGCAATTTACTACTAACCCGAATAGCTAAGACTCGTGTCGAGAAGCGATGAGCAAACAGTGTAAGGGCTTTAAAAAAAGCAACAAATACTAAAAATAAAGCAAGGCTAGATAGATTTTCTTTAATAGGCAATATACGATTGATGCGGCGGGTAGCTTCTTCCAGAAGATTTTTATTTTTAAGCTTAGCCATAAAATGGTCGATCTCAGCAGAGGTAATATAGCCTTTATGATTGCTATCTAGCTGAGCGAAGCGTTGATGCAGCTCTACCGCGCTTATTTTATCAACTTTTTGCAAAGAACCCTCTTTTAAGGGAGCAAAAAGCTCAAATACGTCTGGCCCTTTCTTAGTGATTATTCCTAAAGCTAATATTTCTAATTGCGAGGCCACCGTGAGTAATAACATAGCTAATATAATAAATACTATGAGGGTAGCATGCACATGTTTATCAAAAGAAATTTTAAAAATTTTTATCATGTTAATATTAAACCTAAAATCCAAGTTGTTATATTAGGGCTACATGCGATATAAAGTGAAAAACGAGAAGAGATTAAAGGTTATAAATTAAGGAGTCTTTTCTTATTGTTAAATAATGAGCCCATAAAAATAATTCTCTTTCTTTCCTATGATTCTATCTTTTTATCAGAGGTGTAGGTTGAGGCTAGTTTAGCTGTTAGCATGGCTAGTGAACTGGCCCATTTTGCGAAATTTAAGATAACGCTGTTCAAGCAAAATGTCTTTGGGAATGTGACGAAGTGTTTGCCATTGCTCTAGAATGAATTGCTGCATATTCATATAAGCTTTTTGCGGATCGTGATGCGCTCCTCCTAAAGGCTCATTGATGATGGCATCAATAATATTTAAAGGCAGCATATCTTCAGCATTCAATTTAAGAATGCTAGCAGCTTCTGTATTTTTCTTGGCATCTTTCCATAAAATGGAAGCACACGCTTCTGGAGAAATTACCGAATAATAAGCATGTTCCATCATGCCCACTACGTCGCCTACTCCCATGCCTAATGCGCCTCCTGAACAACCTTCGCCTATGATAGTGACAATGATAGGCGTATTTATACGTGCCATGGTGCGTATATTTAAAGCGATTGCCCATCCTTGTCCTCTTTCCTCCGCCTCTAAGCCAGCATAAGCGCCAGGTGTATCTAAAAATGTTACGATAGGAAGGTTAAATTTCTCAGCTAGTTGCATAAGCCTTAAGGCTTTTCTAAAGCCCTCAGGGTTTAACATCCCAAAGTTTCTGCGGACTCTACTTTCCGTATCGCAGCCTTTTTCCTGGCCCATCACCATACATTTCATGGGGCCGATTTTAGCTAATCCCCCTATAATCGAGGGATCATCTCCGTAGGTGCGGTCTCCACAAAGTTCATAAAAATTCTGACAAATATTTTTAATATAGTCGCTAGATTGAGGGCGGGAAGGGTGGCGGCAGATCTGAACGCGCTGCCAGGGAGTTAGCTCGGAATATATTTTTTCTTTAAGCTTTTCTAGTTTCTGCTCAAGTTTTTTAATTTCTGTATTAAAGATTGGATTATCATTATTTTGCTTTTTAAGATGCTCTATAGTTTTAACATATTCTTGAATCTGTCTTTCGTGGGGTAAAATGTCCAAACAGTCGCTCCCTAGTTAAAGGATTTTTTTCAAATTTATTCGAACAAAGTATAGAAAAAAGGAACTTAATTTGACACTACTTGTTGGCAATCTCAATGATCGTTTCAATGCTATTTTCGGCCTTAAAAAAATCCTTTGTAAGTTCAAGAGTGGTAGGACGAGAAATAATGATAGAATAAAGTTCTTCTATATCTTCAGCAGCCATACGGATACAGCCATCGCTTTCATATTTACTTAGACTATTTGTATCTTCCATCAGTGTGCCATTTTTTACTAGCCATGGCATGCCATGGATGCCCAAGCCTTTAGCTGGTGCTGTTGTTCCGTGAAGTTCTTTTTCAAAAGGAATCCAGCGTGTCCCAAATATGCGTATCATTTCTACTTTGGCGCCTTGATGGATTCCCATTATCTTAGGGCTATAGACTGCTACTCGCGAACCTAAAGAATATATTCCGAGAGGAGTCAATAAACCGGAACGTGTGGAAGGATCCAAACGTCCTAATCCTACTTTATAGGTTTTCACTAATACTTTTTCCTTAGCATTTATATCATAATAGTAGAACCACATCTGGCAGCGCGATAAGTCAATCAAAAGATGGAAATGAATCATTTTGTGAGGGTGTAAAATGTTGAAGCGTGCACCTTCATTTACATCTTGCTTAAGATAATCAGGCTTTCCATTGAGACTACGAGCGATAAAATGACGCGAGGTTTTATAGTGATTTGCATAATCTGATAGCCAAGCAGGTCTGCCTTTTTGCCAATTGACGCGGCTCTTATAAGTGATGGTCTCTACAATAGGAAATTTTGGACTAGTGGTATTAAAAAATTCCATCACCCTGTTTTCTTCAGGAAGCTGGGCTTTAAATTCTAATACCTTTTCAGGAGAGTTAAACGGGTCATTAGAATCTTTATCAGAAAATTCTCCATCCTTAGCTTTTAGAGAGGGGGCTGGAAGAGGAGAGGATGATGTTTGAGAAAGAGAGGAAAGGGCAGAGCTGGAAAAAGAATCACTATTTATCTCAATTTCAATGGGAGGAGGAGAAGAGACGGGCTCACTAATAAAGTCTGAGTGAGGAGGCTTATTTTTGAATAAAGCTGCCACACCAATGATGCTAAATAAAATAATTGCCGAAATGATTAATAATTTGGGTAAGGTCATGATAATGACTGCCTTTGCTTAATTGTAGGTAGAGTATAATATAGCAAAGCGCAATTTGGCCACTAAAACTTCTTAAGGTAGCTAAAAAGATAAACTCTATATTCCAAAAGATTATTTCATCTGCTAGATAAAGCAATGAAAGTCTTAGGATTTTTATACACTGACAAAGAAGCTGGAAAACAGATGCTTAGCTATTTATATTCTAAAAGCTTACAATAAGTGGATAAGGACGGAATTAAGGATGTACAATCCTCTATTCCTTATCCTATATCCTTAAACGATTGGATGATTAGATAGAACGAGGCCGTTCAATTAGCTTACGCATTTTCTTACCGGGAGTAAACTTAACGGCATTGCGTGCAGGAATAACGATAGGTTCCTCAGCTTTTTTAGGATTACGACCAATTTTTTGTTTCCGTTCGACCACTTCAAAGACACCAAAATCACGGAATTCAAGGCGATCCCCATCCGAGAGGCATTCAGTCATTTTATCTAGAAAAGATTGTATGACATGGCGTACATCATTAGGATGAATCCCTTTGTCTTGCGAAATCGAATTGATCAATTTCTTTTTTGTCATAGTACTTTTCTTGGTCATAGTTGTCATAATTTTAGAACTCCTTAATTGAATATGCGATGAGTTTATGGGCTAATTTTTTGTATTTACTTTATTACTAGCAAGCTTTTTTATTTTTTCTAGCCTTGCTTTCTTGGAAAAATTGTAGAACGCAGCTAAAAATATTTAAACCTTATGATAATCAATCAACTTTTCGTTTCAAGAGGATTCTTTACTTTAGGCATTATATTTTTGGGAATAGGGCTATTCGTCTAGAAAAATGTTAATTTTCAATACTTATTAATATCTTATTCTTTTTACCAACGGCTAACAACAGCAGGCGATTTGCTATTAAATCATCAGGTCGTATAGTGTAGTGCTCATCTTCCACTTTATTGTTATTTAAATATATTCCTCCATTTCGAGCCAAGCGTCTTGCTTCACTTTTACTAGGCAGGAGTCCTACTTGGCATATCAGTTCAAGCAATTTAGCATTGACGACCGTATTATTTTTAAGGATACGGGACGGCATATTTTGCGCCATTAATTCAAGTGCTGGAGCATCCAAATTAGCTTTGGCTCCCGGAGCTGCTGCTTCGGTAACCCCTAAAGCTATTTTAAAGTTTTCCTCTCCATGCACGATACGCGTTACTTCTTTAGCTAGGCGTTTTTGAGCCGTATTGGGTACGTAATCGGGTTGCTGCATTTGCTCTTGATATTTTCTGATTTCATCCATATCCATAAAGGTCAGCATGCGCATCATTTTAATGACATCGGCATCAGAAACACGTACTAAATATTGATAAAACTCATAAGGAGAAAGCTTATCCGCTGAAAGCCATATAGCTCCCTTTTCAGATTTTCCAAATTTTTGTCCATCACTGCGGGTTAATAGAGGAAAGGTTAAACCATAAGAGGATTGACCAACTGCCTTTCGAATGAGCTCTGTTCCTGCTGTAATATTGCCCCATTGGTCACTTCCACCTATTTGAACTTTTACCCCATAATTCTGAAATAAATGAAGAAAATCATAGCCTTGCAAGACTTGATAGGCAAATTCTGTAAAGCTCATGCCTTCTTCGGAAGTCATACGTCCTTTAACAGAATCTTTAGAAAGCATAGGACCCATTCTAAAATACTTGCCAACCTGGCGCAAGAAACTTACAAGCGAAAAATTTTTGAACCAATCATAATTGTTTAAAAAAACCGTTGCATTAGGACGACCATGCGCCTCAAGGATTTTTTCAAAATTTTTATGAATGCCAATAAGGTTTTTTAGTAATGTCTCTTCATCTAAGATTTGCCGCTCAGAAATTTTACCTGAAGGATCGCCAATCATGCCTGTTGCCCCTCCTAATATAACGAAAGGAGTGTGCCCAAAACGTTGAAACCAGGCAAGCCCCATCATGCAGATCAGGTGGCCCAAATGCAAGCTATCGGCAGTAGGATCAAATCCACAATAAACTTTTGTAGGCTGTGCTAATATATCTTTCAGCTCATCACTTGTGCAAGCTTCAATAAAGCCACGTTCGGCTAGAGTTTCTATTAAGCTGGGCATGTAAGTCCTTAAAAAGGGTAAGAATGGATGCTATTTTGAATTTTAAGTATTTTTCTGTCAATGAACTAGATGAGTGTATGAAAAAATTTATTCTTGCATGGCAAGATGATTTATAATGAGCGCCATTTTTCTTACATCGCTACTCCCCATTATGTAAAGCTAAATAAATCAGGGGAAGGTGGGTTATTTAGCTTAAAAAGAGGATGGATAGCGAGCAAAGAACTAGCCACTATTGATGAAAGGGTAGAGGAGAGATACCTACAAAGCAGATTAAGAAGAAAAGAGAGCAAGTTTAATAGAAATGATAAAAAAGCTTGAAATTCCCTATCATGCGCTTAAATAGCTGTAAAAAGAAATAAGTGATAAGAGAAAATAATTTCATTAGCTAGAAGCAAATTCAGGATCTCTTCCTCCTCTCATGACGGTGGTGGTAGCTACCTTAAACTCCATAAAAGGAGGCCTAATCTCAAAAAGCCATTAAAAAATTTAAAGAATAAAGATGAAAACAAATAGGATCTTTAAAGCAGGAAAAGGACTCTTGTAAATCTCACTAAGCAAAGACAAAATAATTTTACATAACCCGGTTTCCTTAAAATGGATTATATATGTCTAGAAACTTGCAATCAATCTGAAACTTTTCGTGTAAATGGGTAGCTAAAGCTCTAGGTCCAATTTTTTCAGTCGCAGAATGTCCCATAGCAAAGAAATTAATCTTTTCCTCATAGGCTTGGCTCCAGGCAGGTTCATCAAAATTGCCTGAGATAAAGCAATCTAATTTTTCATCCGCAGCGTAGGATAGGAATTTATAACCGCCTCCTGCTATTAGGCCTACAGTTTCAATTTCTTCTTTCCCTCCTAGAGCTAGATGAGCAACATGGTCATAATAATCTTCTAGCTTTTTTCGAAAATCTAGACGGCTCATTTTTTTCAAACGGCCCTTAACTCCTAAACATAGACCGTTAGCTAAACCAAAGGGTTGAAGATTATCCCATCCCATTTCTGTGGCAGCTCTCCAATTATTGCCCCATTTACAATGGATGTCTAAGGGAAGGTGATACGCGATTAGAGAAAGATTATGCTGGCATAGCAAAGCTATTTTATTTTTTTTTATTCCTCGGATTTGATAGCTATCCTGATTCCAAAATAGGCCATGGTGGACTAATAAAGCATCTGCTTTCCAGTGAACAGCAGCTTGAAGGGTTTCCAAATTTGCCGATACAGCGGTAGCTAATTTTAAAATTTCTTTTTTTCCTTCGACCTGTAAGCCATTTAAACCATAATCCTTGATGGAGCTAGGCTCTAAAAGTTTATCTAAGTAAACACAAAGTTCTTGTAATGTAATCATAGGCCTACTAATAATGCGAATAAACTTTAAAAGAGATTATAATGTCAGATAATAATTTTATCGGCCAGCAAATTGCGAAAAAATCGGCCGGCTTTGCGGCGGCAAATTTGGTAGAAAACGGAATGACAGTAGGATTAGGTACTGGTTCTACCACAGCTTTTTTCATTGAAAAGCTTGCTCAGCGATGTGAGGAGGGCCTTAAAATTCAAGCGGTGGCTACTTCCTCTCAATCTCAAAAGTTAGCATTAGAAAAAGGCATTCCTTTAATTGATATCAATACTCTTTTTTCTATCGATCTAACGGTGGATGGAGCTGATGAAATTGATGCTAACAAAACAATGATTAAAGGTGGGGGTGGCGCGCTACTAAGAGAAAAAATTGTGGCTAGCATGAGTAAGGAAATGGTCATTATTGTGGATCAAGCTAAACTTGTTAAAAAGCTTGGACAAGTTCCTTTGCCCGTTGAAATTGTTCCCTTCGCTTATCCGGCAACTATTTATCGCCTTGAACAGCTAGGTTATCAAGGTAAAATAAGGACGCATGATGAAAAAAAGCTGTATTGCACCGATAATGGAAATTATATTTACGATATTTATTTCAAAGAAAAGTTAGAAAAAGCTGAGCAAGTGCACCAACGACTGAGCGAAATTGTAGGTGTGGTAGAATCTGGCCTTTTCATTGGTCTAGCGGGAAGAATTATTGTGGGCTATAATGATGGAAAAGTGAAAATTTTTACGGAATTAAAATAATCGATATTTTAGGATTTTACCCTCTTTAGTGAAGATGAAGGCTTTTTGCATCGGTTAGCCATATGGGAGGAAGGGATAGCAAGCCTTTTTCCAGAAGAAAAGAAAGACAGATAAAAGAGAAAATCTTTAGAATACCAACTTAATAGATTTACAGCTTAAGGTTAATAACGGTTAGTTTTTAGATCAACGAGGGAATCTCCTCTTTTACTCAGGATTTATTATTTATGCTTTCTGAACTTATTCAACTTTCCTTTGATAAAATCATGCAAACTCGCTCTTATACGGTAGTAATCTTGAAAGGGCAGGGAAAAAAATTTGCTATCTATACTGATCCTGCTATTGGCCGTAATCTTCAAATTTTTTTAACAGGCGCGGAGAAAGCTAGACCCCTTACTCATGATCTTATTAGTTATATTTTCCGAGGGTATGAAATTAGAATTAAACAAGTCGTTATCAATGACATCCAGGATACCACATATTTTGCACGCCTATTTTTAGAACAAGACGCAGGGGTAAGACGCCATATTGTAGAAATTGATGCTAGGCCTAGCGATTGCATAACTCTTGCATTAATGAATAATGCTCCTGTTTTTTGCACACGCGAAGTTTTGGAAAAGACCTTGGCAATTGAGGAAGAATGAACGTTTAATCAATCAATATTTAATATTAAAATTGTTTTTAGCTAAAGCAATTAGGCTAGCAACAGCCTCTTGGGCATCTTCACCCTCGGCTTCTATTTGAATTTTAGAGCCTTTAGTAGCGGCCAGCATCAGAATACCTAGTAAAGACTTAGCATTCACATAACTTTTTTGGTAAATGAGATGGACTTCCGATCTAAAACTTGTAGCGCATTTGACAATTTCTGTTGAAGGCCGTGTATGCAAGCCTCGATCATTTTGCACGACAAAAATTCCTGTACATCTCTTATTATTCGTAAGTTTGGCCATATTCATTAACCTTGTTTTACAATTAGCTTGATTGTCATGCCATCACCTTAAGCTTTTCAAGCTGCCCTTAATTTAATTAAAAATATTCCCTGCCTCCCAAAAATGGATACGCCCTAATTAAATATTCTGCAAATAAAATTTTTTTTTCAAGGGCTTGCTTTAATATAAGCGTTTATTGATTAATAACTTAGAGGGAAAAAAATATCGTCTTTTTCTTGTCTTCACATTCTAAAGAGAAAGGCAATTAAAAGTTTTAAGAACCTTCATAAAAAAATTAAAAAATATTTTAGCATATTCGTTTAGCCATGAATATTTTATGCTTAAAAAGAATTTTTAAATAAATTTTTAATAGTGTTTTTAGTTGCTAGCCATTAAAAAAGAGATTAAGAACAAGTTTAAAGGAGTAAGGTTATGCTAAAGTCTATATGTTTTTTTCTCGGAGTAGCTTGCTTAAGTCTAACGCCCATGTTGGGTGCAGGATTAAAGATTAGCCATCGCTTATATGCCATCCATTTTGGCCCTGGGCCCACAGGCGATCAAGGGCAAGAGGTAGAGGAGGAGAAGCGGCAAAATCTTTATGCCATTAATTTTGGCCCGGGGCCTGATGGAGACCAAGAGGTAGAGGAGGATAAAAATGCGGATGAGATTGTTTAAGGAATAGCTTTATTATTTTTCTACAGATCAATACTAGAATTGAGAAGATAAGAACTTTACTTCGCATCCATTAAAAATAATTATAACAAATAAAAATTAGGTTGATAGATTGATGGGCATTATTTCACGGATGGGCAATTATTGTAGTGAGCGATCTTTCGCACGTATAAATGATGATCTTTCATTCGAAGAGGGTAGCGACGAGGATAGTGCCCAACCGTACAGAAGGATAGAGGCTGGAAGTTTAAATCAGGCTCTTGGCAATCCCTACTATCCAATTTCTAATGAAGAAAATGAGAGTGAATCTGAAAGGGCAAATAATGGTATTGCTCCTTTAAGAGAGGATGATTATGCAAACAGCTGTAAATCGGCCTGGACAACAGTTTTACCTTTACTGTATGGATTGTCTGCCGGCATTATAGGTGCAAATGCAGCAAAATGGGATAATCGGCAAGTTGAAATGCTGAGTGCTGCCGGATTAGGAGCTACTTTACGTATCTATTCACACTATTGCTCTTCTGGAAAGATTGCACGATGGGCCCCTCCTTTTTTCGCCAGTGTAGCGGCAGAAGGCTTATTTGCGCTGACCAATTTCTATCTTAATTTGGATGATATAAGCCAAGAGGGAAGATTATTGTCCGGCTATGAAGAGGCTCTTAAAACTCTTGTTCGATCGATCACCTATGCTTCCACTGCTTTTTTTGTCACTCATAATATTTTAGCAAAACCTAAAGAATTACCTTCCCAGGATTCTGATCTACGTACTAGGCTTCTTATTTTAGGAAGATCAGCTAATAAAGTGGCTTTGGCTGTTCATTATTTAGCTTTGTTTTCCTTGGGGGCAGCTCTCATAGTGACTAGCCAACAAATGCCAGAAAATTCTAGAAAAATTCTTCATTTAGATTTTGATGCAGGCATTTTAACTTTAAGTTATACGGCAGCTAATTTCATTTTCAGGTGTGGCTTAAAGGCTCATGATTGGTCGTTAGAAAATAATAGTTCCTACCGAGGATATTTTCAAGGCCTTGACAGAGAACCCACAGCACTTAAGAATAGGATTTTGATCCTTGCCAGAAGAACTCTTGAAACTTTTAGCGGAGTTTTGCCAGGATTTTTATTTCCCTTGAATGCCTCTCTTTCTTATGGTGCTCTTGGATGTCTAGGAGCTGCTACACGTGTTCTTCAAGAGAGAAGCTATGAAAGGTTGCATAGCTACACGAGAGTTACACCTTTAGAAATCACAGCTAGAAAGGCTGAATATGTTAAGACGGGCGTTTTGTCTATCGCGCTTTTAGCTTTTACAATCGCATGCATGATGACCAATGATTGGCATACGGGTTCAGCAATGCTTACGCTTGGTTTAACTTCTGTAGGAGGATACTTATCAAGTAAGGCTGTGGAACTTTTGATTAGCCAGCGAAATTTAGACAATCGAGTGATCAATCAACTTGATTTTGAATTAAACGTCAATAGCTACGGGATCTTGTTCTTATATCTTTTTCTCCATACCAAGTTTATGCTTCTAAATTCTGATGTGGATGTATCTAGTGGTTTTAAATATGCTCTATTACTTTCTATGTATGGATTGCTAGGATTCAACCTAGGAAATAATCGTGCAAGATTTGGTAGTGTGCACAATTTAAATCCCGAAAATGCTTCAAGCTTTGCGCTAGCGCAGGCCGCTAATAATTGCATGGAATATAGAAATTCTCATTGAGAAAATGTTTTTTCGTCAGAGCTTACAAAAGTTTGCCACTCTTTTTCTTCGTTTAACCCTAAATAAAAAACAAAATCTTTTACTTATCTAATCAATAAATAGATAAGTAAAAGATTTTTTTTTACATATTGGTTTAAATCTGAGCTTTTTATATTTAACTATAGGATAACATAACTTTTTTTACTTGTAATTTTTATTTTAAAGCTTTAAGAATACCTGGAGGAATAAGCTTTAGAGCGAGATGGTCGGATGGTATTTTAAGTTTGTAAGTTTTTTTGCCTGATCTATTTAAAGTTTTTAAGAAGTTTAAACATCTATACCTCGCTTCCGGCGATGTGTTGTTTGTTTCTATGCTTTGCAAAGAGGGAAATAGGAATCAAAGCATGTAATAGAGCCAAATTTTTCTCTCTTTCCTGAAGTTCATAAAAAGGGGTGAGAGCAAAAAGCTAGATGTTATAACAAACTTGACTAAAGGTTTTTTAAGGTTAAAAGGTAAAGACATTCTGCTAATTATAATCTCTTCTGACAACAGGGATAATTTCAATAATATTTAAAAATTAGGTTTTTATATTTATGAGCATCAGTTCATTTATTAATCGTTATAGGCAAAGGCCCCTTGAAAATCATTTTGATTCTGACTTGGAGAGCAGTGATGCCGAAAGGGCTGCTTTTCCTTATACTTCATTGGAAGGAGGGAGTGAGACAGAAGATTTTTTGCCTCCCCATCCTCCTGCCATCAATAGTGACATAGAACGTTTTTCTTCTTCGGATGAAGAAATTTCTGTAGGGCGTGCTGCTTCTCGTTCGATAAAGAAAAAAGCCATTAAGCGGTCTAAAGTGACTAAGCTATCTAGTATGTGTAAATTAACATGGCAGACGACTCTCCCTTTTCTGCTTATCAGTTCCACCACATTGACTGCATTAAATGCTACAACCTGGGGCAACTCCCCTGTAGAAGTCTTAAGTGCTGCTGGATTGGGAGCTACCGTACGTCTTTATTCACATTATTGTACGCCCAAGAAAGTCGCTCAATGGGTAAATCCTTTTTTTGCCAGTCTTGCAGCGGAAGGCTTATTTGCCTTTACCAATCTCTACCTTAATTTGGACGACATTTGTGAAGCTTTAAATATTTCTTCCAAGGATGCCTACCACATGAAAACGAGTATACGTGTGATCACCTACGCTTCCATGGCTTTCTTTGTGGCTCATAATATTTTAAACAAACCCAGAAAGCTTCCTAAAAATGAATACCCTTGGGCAAGAGAAAATCGTAAAAGGCAGCTTATGTTGGGAGGAAAAGCCAATAAATGGGCTTTAACCGTCCACTATTTAGCTCTAGCTTCTTTTGGATCGGCACTTATCATTGCTAGCCAACAAATGCCAGAAAATTCTAAAAAGATTCTTCACGTGGATTTTCATGCAGGAATTTTAACTTTAAGCTATACAGTAGCTAATTTCATTTGTAGATATGGCTTAAAGGCTCACGATTGGATGATGGAAAACCGCTATAAATATAAAGAGTATTTACGCGAAATAGAGGATCATCCCAAGACACTCAAAAATAGACTTCTGAGTGTTGGAAGAAGGACGCTTGATACAGTAGGTAAAGTTTTACCAGGTATTCTATTTCCCTTTAACGCTACTCTTTCCTATAGTACTTTAGGTTGTGTAGGAGCCGTTACCCGCGTTTTGCAAGAAAGAGATTATGAAAGATTAGATAGCCAAACAGGTGCAAGTCGTTTAGAAATTACTGCTCGAAAAACAGAGTATGTTAAAACAGGTGTTTTATCGCTGGCACTTTTAGCTTTTACAATTGCTTGCATCATGACAAATGATTGGCATACAGGTTCAGCCATGCTTACACTTGGTTTAACTTCTGCAGGTGGATATGTAACAAGCAAAGCTGTCGAGCTCTTAATTAGCCAGCTAAAGTGGGATAATCGACTAATCAATCAACTTGATTTTGAATTAAACGTCAATAGTTATGGAATTTTATTCTTGTATCTCTTTCTTCATACAAAATTTATGCTTTTGAATTCTGATGTTGCTGTTTCAAGTGGGTTTGAATATATGCTATTGCTTTCTATGTATGGGCTACTAGGATTTAATCTAGGAAATAATCGTGCTAGATTTGACAGCATACGGAATCTTAATCCAGAAAATGCTTCACCTTTTGCCTTAACGCAATTAGCTAATAATAGCATGGAATATGCTCTTAAATAAAGCGTTTAAGCTGAGAAGTGAAAGAAATGCTTTTTAAAGGGCGTTGTTGCGTAAATGCTAAGAAGTGTATGCGATAAGATTGCTCTTTAACACATAAGAGCTATAAAATTAGTTTGCAACAACAAAAATATAGGCAAGCTATGGAAAAAAAGCTCACTTACCGCATACGTAACTGGTCCGAGTATAACAAAGCTTTAGAACAAAGAGGAAGCATAACTTTATGGTTTTCGGATGAAACCATTAAAGGATGGAGGGAAAATAAAAGCACGGGTAAGAAGGGCCGTCCAAGAATTTACTCTGCGGACGCTATCTTATGCGTGTTGATGATTAGAGCGGTTTATCATTTACCCCTTCGTGCTGTGCGAGGGTTTGTGTCATCGCTGATTACTTTGCTGGCTTTGGGATTGCCTGTTCCTTGTTATACCCGCATTTGTAGGCGTGCTAAAGAGCTTGGGCAAGAGCTTACAAAGCTAAGCCGTAAGCGTCCGACAGACATAGTCTTTGATTCCACTGGAGTGAAAGTTTATGGCGAAGGAGAGTGGAAAGTACGCCAGCATGGCAAAGCAAAGCGGAGGACTTGGAGAAAAATTCACTTAAGCGTTTGCCCAGACTCACATGAAGTTATGTTGAGTGAATTGACCTTGAGCAATAAAGCCGATGATTTAGTGGCGAGCCAAATGATCCCCAAGCTGCCAAAGAGCGTAAAGACCACTTATGGAGATGGCGCTTATGATAGACAAGCTTTTTATCGATCGTCTTATGTTCGGGGTATAGATCCTGTAGTGCCTCCAAGAAGAGGAGGAAGGTTAAGCCAAGAGACGGACAAACCGTGGATGAAAAAAAGAAATGATAACTTAAAAGTCATTCAAGGCTTGGGAGGAGATGATGAGGCTAGGCAGCTTTGGAAAAAGCTTAGTGGCTATCATAGAAGATCGCTTGCTGAAACGGCAATGTACCGCTTTAAAAGAAGCTTTGGAGGAGATTTTCGCTCTAGGAAGCTAGACTATCAGCGGGCGGAATTATATGCTAAATCTTTGGCGATGAACAAGATGACAGAACTTGGAATGCCCCAAGGGCAATGGGTACTAACTTGATAAGCTTTTAAACAAACCAACTATTAGGTCATTTACGCAACAAGGCCTTTTTAAAGTCTTATTCCCTTTGAAAGCATAAGGGTTGAGGAACACTTTGCCATTTAAATAGATATCTTTTTAAGTGGCAAAGTGACTGATAATTTTTTTAATAACACCTTTTAAAGCAACTACGTCTGTTTAGCCAAAAAAAATTAACCTTTTTCTAAGCTGACTCTTCCCGTAAAAACAAGTTTTTTATCAAGTGTATGACTACATAAAAAGTTGCTCAGAAGCGTATAAACAAAGTTTTGCTTGAATAGCAGGTGGAATGCTCTCTAATATTTTCATTCCTATGCACTTGCAGATTTTATCTAAGAGGATGTCTTAAAACCCCCTATTTTGCCTTATTCACCTACTTCATCAAAGATCTAATAGGTTGATACAAAACAACTTATTTAAGATAATATTTGAGAGAAAAGAGAGGTAAAGATGAGCAATGCATACCCTAATCATTTATCAGATCGTGAATAGGAAGCCATTAAAATTTACTTCGAAGTGGATTATAGCAGAGGGGCAGACCCATTAAACATATAAAAAGAGAGTTATTGGAAGCTATTTTTTATTTCTTAAGAACCGGTTGCCAATGGCATTATCTACCCAAAGATTTTCCTCGCTGGAAAACGGTTTACACTTAATTTAAGAAGTGGAAAGACGCACATTTGTTTGAGAAAATTAATCATCATTTAAGGAAAAATTTAAGAGTTATAATAGGGAGGAACCTCGATCCCAGCGCTGCCATTGTCGATAGCCAGTCAGTTAAAATAGTAGAAAGAGGGGGCTTGCAGGTTATGATGGAGCTAAAAAGGTTAAGGGACGTAAAAGGCACATTGTAATGGATACGCAAGGCTTTTTATTAACATGCTATGGAGGCGCTGCTGGCGAAAGCGATCGAACGGCCTTAATTAAGCTGTTAGACAAATGCAAAAGCCTGTTTTCAACTATTACCAAGGTTTGGGCGGATATGGGCTATCAAGGCACTGTATTAAAGCAAGCCTGCCAAGATCAGTATAACATTGATTTTGAGATTGTTAAAAGGCCTCGTCGTAGATTTCGGGTACGTGAGGATAAAATAGAGGAGTTTTTAAGAACCATTGATTTAAGCTTTAAAGTTCAGCCCAAGAGGTGGATTGTAGAGAGGACTGTTGCATGGATTGGACGTAATCGAAGAACTTCTAAAGACTATGAGTACCTAACAGCTACGAGTGAAAATTGGATTTATCTATCGATGATTAGACTGATGTTAAGGCGAATTGATAAGTTAAAAGAGGGGTTTTATGATATCCTCCATCTGCATTTTAAAAATATAAAAATTGCCTTTTTAATTTTACTTTTATATAAAAAAATGAAAAATAATTTTTTTCGCCCTTCTTAAAAAATGCATAAATAAGGGAGTAATAGGATTATAAACAGCTCTCTATCCCTTGAAATGTAAGCCAGCCTAAAAGAAGGACAAGCGAATGAATTTAGAGAATACGCACAGCTCTACTATATTACCCACTAACACCAGTTCGCTCCTTATAGCAAAAGGTAATACTTTTGACCCTCCTAATCATTTGGCAACCCTACCTTTAGAAATTTTCCAAAAAGTTTTTCTTTCTTTTAGTAATTTAAGTGAAGGCGAATTAAGAAAAATTCTTGATGCAAGAAGCTGTGCCCGTGTGTTAAAACAATTCATGCCTAATAATGTCAAATTTTTGCAGCTTTATCAACCTCAGAAGCTACAATTCTATTATGACAAGCTTTCAAGTCATTTAAATCAAAACCCTTTTTCGATTGATAATAGTCATAATTTTTTATCTGTATATAGAGTCGAAGAGCACTACACCCATACTTTAAAATTTGCTATCCAAGAAGAAGATCCTCTTCAGATAAGAGCATGCATAGAAAAACTAGGTGATATCCATCTAATAAAAGGAACACCTCAAACGCTCCTTCAAGCCGCAGGGCTTTATAATTATGCCCTACATAATGCCTCTTTAGGCGAGCAAGAAAGTATTAAAGAAAAGCTATCAAAAGTCGAAATTTTGCTTAGTAAGGCTTGCAAAAGAAAACCTCTAGATATTTCTATAACCAAAAAGCAATTTGAAAATAATCGCGAAGGATTAAAAAATTTTAGGGACAAAATAGAAGAGAAAATTCAAACTCTCGGCTCTAATCCTTTATCTGGGGAAGTCCAAGAGCTGTATGGTGAGATTGCTCAATGGATGAAAGCTTTCTTTAAGACTCTAGCAGATCAAGCACAAGAGGTTTTAGGGCCTGAGCCGTGTACATATGCTATGATAGGCTTTGGTTCCTTAGCTAGAGAAGAGATAACCCCTTACTCCGATTTAGAGTTTGGCATTCTTATACAAGAAGATACTTCAGAGAATAGAGATTATTTTAAGCGTCTTACTACTTTAATACATTTTAAAGTTATTAATTTAGGGGAAACCATTCTTCCTGCTTTAAATATTCCGTGTATAAAAAAAATTAAATTGTTTGATAGTGTTACGCCAAGAGGTTTTGCCTTTGATGGCGCCGGTGTAAAGGGAAAAGGCTGTAAAACTCCTTTGGGGAATGGCAAGACATTTGAGCTTATCCAAACTCCACAGAAGATGGCTCAATATGTGGGTAAAGATGATGAAAATCAATGGTGGCATAAAAAAGAAAGACATCTTCCTATGGAATTATTAAACTTTACTCATTTGTTAGGCAGCAATGAATTAACTGAGCAATATAGACAAAAGGTTCAAGAAAATCTTAATACGCCTTATCAAGAAGGCCTTAATCTTGGCCAACATTTAGCGAAATATCATTTAGCTCGAAAAGATAGGAAAGCTTTTAATCCTCGTATACATGGTTTAGAAACACAAGGCATGCTTTTTCAGGTTAAAAATGATCTTTATCGTTTCCCTCATCTAGCTTTGGATCGGCTCGCTCTTCTCGAAAAGATAATAGTATCCAATACTTTTGCTAGAATTAATCAATTAAAAGATAAAGGCATTTTAACAAATAAAGCAGCTGAACATCTAAATGAATGGATGAGTATTGCTTTATTTATGCGACTTAAAACTTATTCTCATTATGAAGCACAAAAAGAAATGATGAATCCCATTCTTAAACCTTATAGCTCTGGCATTCCAAAGTTAATCGAAAAGCAATTTCCTTTAGATCAAGATGCTTTAAATAAAATAAAAAAGATTTATAGCATTTTTATTCCTTTTCATAAGGTTATGAAAAAATTTTTATCTGGAGAGAAAAGCTACCTTACCTCTTCTGATTTAAATGATAATTCGCCTCAAACACTAGGCGATATAGCTTTAAGGCTTTTTCAGATGGAAGAGGCAAAACAATACTATATTTTAGCAAAGAAAGAAGACCCTTGCAATTCGGGGGTGTTAAGTACCTTAGGGATCATTTACCAAGCTCATGGAGACTTAATAAAATCCTATTTACATGGCAAAGCGGCCCTTAAGATTAATCTTAAGAATCATGGTAAAAATTCCCTAGCTGTAGCAATAAGTTATAATAACCTGGCACAAATCTACCAAGAAGAAGGAAAGTTAAGAAAGGCAAAGGAATATACTAAAAGAGCTCTCAAGATTGAACATAAAATCCTTAATGATAGAAATCATCCAAAGCTAGCAGACTATTATAATAATTTGGGCATGATCTACCAAGAACAAGAAGAATTAAGAAAAGCCGCTCGACATGCCAGAAAAGCCATTAGACTTAGGTCTAGCTATAGAATAAAGAATGATCTTCAAAAAGCTATTTACTACCATAATTTAGGAACAATCTATAAAGATTTAGAGAAGTTAGATAAAGCTATTAAGTATATCAGTAAAGCGCGCGACATTTATAGTAAGCTATTTAGCGAACATCATCCTAGAGCATTAGGCTGTCTCAACAATTTAGGAACAGTTTATCGTAACCAAAGAAATTTCACAAAAGCGATTACCAGCCTTAAGCAAGTAATTAATAGCTGCCAGGTTGCTGATAAAGCTTACCTTACTCTCCGAGAATGTGCTCTTAACAATTTAAGCTTAGTTTATCGAGATCAAAAAAAAATAGAAAAAGCCTTAACACTTGCTATAGAAGCTTTAAATATTAACCTTAATAATTTTGATAAAGATTCTCCTCGAGTGGAAATCAGTTACAATACTCTAGGAATGATTTACTTAGATAGAGGAAATTTCGAACAAGCTGAGGAAAATGTCAATGAAGCTTTAGCAATTGCCATTAAAATCTATGGTGAAGAACATGCCATTGTAGCAGGCTACCATATCAATCTAGGAGCGATTTATAAAGCTCAAGATAAATTTGAAGAAGCAATAAAGGAAACTAATCAAGCTATTTTTATTTATAAGCGACACTCCGATAAGAATCATCTCAAGCGAATTGGTAAATGTAACAACAATTTGAAGGAGCTTTACGACGCTCAAGGAAAATTAGAGCTAGCCGTTAGATATGCTAAGAGGATATCTTAACCCTCATTATTTTGCCTTAGCCATCTGCTTTATCAAGGATCTAATAGGTTGATGCAAAACAACTTATTTAAGATGATTTTTGAGAGAAAAGGGGGTAAAGATGAGCAATACATACGAATTGTTAAAGGTGACAACAATTTTGAGGAGCTCTACAACGCTTAAGGAAAATTAGAGCTATCCGTTAAATATGCTAAGAGGATATCTTACCCCACCTATTTTGCCTTATCCATCTGCTTTATCAAAGATCTAAATTGTAATGGATACGCAAGGCTTTTTATTAACATGCTATGTAGGAGCTGCTGACGAAAACGATCGAACGGCCTTAATTAAGCTGTTAGACAAATGCAAAAGCCTGTTTTCAACTATTACCAAGGGTTAGGCGGGTATGGGCTATCAAGGCACTGTATTAAAGCAAGCCTGCCAAGATCAGTATAACATTGATTTTGAGATTGTTAAAAGGCCTCGTCGTAGATTTCGGGTACATGAGGATAAAATAGAGGAGTTTTTAAGAACCATTGATTTAAGCTTTAAAGTCCAGCCCAAGAGGTGGATTGTAGAGAGGACTTTTGCATGGATTGGGCGTAATCGAAGAACTTCTAAAGACTATGAGTATCTAACAGCTACGTGTGAAAATTGGATTTATCTATCGATGATTAGACTGATGTTAAGGTGAATTGATAAGTTAGAAGAGGAGTTTTAAGATATCCTCTAATACTACAGTGGTAATAAAAAATATAGTATACTATTTTATTTGTTAAATAGGGAGGTGAGGTATGGAATTGAAAGCAATAAGCCAAACTATAAAACAAAAAAAAGAAGAGCTAGCCTTATTTTTAAGGCCTTTTTTTAGTCGAGAAGAAGCTAGACAAGTGGCTTTGCAATATACATGGGGGTTAATGAGCAAAGCAGAACGTAAAAACACCTGGCAACTGGCAGAAGAGGCCGGCTTACAAACCCCGTATGCTTTTCAACATCTACTACGCCGTGGTTTATGACAAGCAGATGCAATCAGAGATAGGTTGCAAATGGAAGTGTTGAAAGATAAAGAAGGCGGTATACTAGCTATAGATGAGACGGGATTTTTAAAGAAAGGCAAGCATTCAGCAGGAGTGGCAAGACAATATAGTGGAACAGCAGGAAGAATTGAAAATTGCCAAGTAGGGGTTTTCCTTTCCTATGCAACTAACCAAGGCCACGTATTAATTGATCGAGAGCTATATATTCCTGAAGAATGGTTTTTAGATGAAGAACGTAGAGCAAGAGCTGGTATATCTAAAGAAGCTAAATTCAAAACGAAAATACAATTAGCCATGTTGATGCTACAGCGAGCTTTCGGCCATGGGATCAGGCCTTCTTCGGGTAGTGGGAGACGAGGTATATGGAGTTTATCCCCTAAGAGCTTATCTAGAGAAAGAATGCTGCCCTTATATATTAGCTGTACCCTCTAACTATCATGTGAGCGTAGATTTTGATCGAAGTCCAGTCAGCCACTTTCTTGCAGAAATTAAGCCAAAAGATTGGCAGAGCTTA